>JAQUQV010000011.1 GCA_028715905.1 Kiritimatiellia bacterium | reverse complement strand
CAGGAGACCGTGGAACGCGAAACGGCGCGCGCCGTTGCGGCCCACGCCCGCCGGTGAAAAGCGAAAAAATTGTTTTTCTTAGGCTTGTCCGTTGACTCACTGAAAAAAAGACGCCGTAGCCAGAAGCGAGATAACGAAGAAATCCGTCGGTTTGTGGCCGCTTTGGCGCCGCTCATGGCCAGCGCCATGAGTCTGCGCCGGCTGCCTTTATCCAAAGGCCAGTTTTGTCGCCAGGCGCGGCAGATCAAGCGCGCCATCTTGAAAGTCATTAATACGGAAGCGCAACATCCCGCCATTCAAGGCATTCAAAATATTTTCCGCGAAAAAGGCAAACGCCTGTTTCATTGGGTTGAAGACCCGCTGATCCCAGCCGATAATAATTTTGCTGAACGCGAATTGCGTCCCCTGGTCATTGCCCGCAAGCTCAGTTTTGGTTCCCAATCCGATGCCGGCGCCAGAACACGCGAAATCCTGATGACGGTCTTGCACACACTAAAAAAACGTTCCGTCAATACAACAGCATGCCGGCATGACTTGGTCGAACAGGCTTTCAAGTCCGCCCTCGATAAAATCGCGGCCGATCCCAATATAGATCGTTATACAGCGTTGTTTAACGCAAACTCATCTTAAAACCGGATGCCACGTCGAAACAGGCCGCGATCTAACCGGGCCATCGCGCCAAGGGGGCTGCCTGGCGCGATATGAATCCGCGCGACGCATTTCGCTGCCCGCAAGGGATTCGAAAAAATCCGGCAAGTCCGGCCCAGATGTGCCGGCGCCGCGCGAAACGCTATACTCGTGTATGCGCGAGCGCGGCAACGGAACAGATGGGTTGGAATCGCCGGAGGTTTTTCGAACGAAATGCGCCGCGCATTCTCAGAATCATCAAATCTCACCAAATACCCATAAGACTGATGCATTACAAAAAAAACAAAAAAACATTTGACATGTTAAAATTGCATTGATAAAAAGTTGGCCATGAGCAATAAAACTTCCATCGCGCGGTTAAAAGGGGCGGGGCTGTCGGTTGCCGGCCTGCTTGTAGTGTTGCGTCCCGCGGTGGGAGAACCTCCCGGCTGATACGGACCATCGTATAACCCGGACGAGATTTGAACCCGCCGAAAAAAACGGTGGGTTTTTTGTTTTCAGTATGATATAAGCCAATACCACGAATTATTCTGACAGGGGGATATATGCGCACAGGAGTTGAATGTTTGATTGACGGATTGAAAAAGGCGGGCGTGAAAACCATATTCGGTCTGCCGGGCGGCTCGGTTCTGGATATTTTTAACAAATTATACCACGCGCCGTTTGAATTCATCCTGGCCCGGCACGAGCAGGGCGCCACCCATATGGCCGACGGCTACGCGCGCGCCAGCGGCAAGGTCGGCTGCTGCCTGGCGACTTCCGGCCCCGGCGCCACCAATACCGTGACCGGACTGGCCAACGCCAACATGGATTCCATCCCTCTGGTCTGCATCACCGGGCAGGTTCCAACCCCCATGATCGGCAATGACGCCTTTCAGGAGGCGGATATCACCGGCATTACGCGCCCGGTGACCAAACATAATTATCTGGTCCGCAACGTGGATGAATTGCCGCGGATTATCGCGGAAGCTTTTCACATCGCCGCCACCGGCCGGCCCGGCCCGGTGCTGATAGATATTCCCAAGGATGTCCAGCGCGCCTCAACGTCCGCCCCGACGCCGGACGCGGTGGATATCCGCAGTTACCACCCGACGACCGATGGCCATCCCAAACAGATCGCGCGGCTGGCGGAAGCGATAAACAAGGCCGCCCGTCCGCTCCTTTACGTCGGCGGTGGCGCCATTGCAGGCAACGCCGCCGCGGAAGTGGCGGCGCTGGCGCATAAAAGCGGACTGCCGGTCACTACCACGCTTCTGGGATTGGGAGCCTTTCCGGAAACGGACGCCTTGGCCCTGCGTATGCTCGGCATGCATGGGAGCGTTACGGCCAATTACGCCACGCACCATTGCGATCTGCTGGTTTCAATCGGCGCCCGGTTTGACGACCGGGTGACGGGCAAGATATCGGAATTTGCGCCCAAAGCGCGGATCGCCCATATTGACATTGATCCCAGCGCCATTTCAAAAAGCGTGCCGGTTGATATCCCGGTTGTGGGCGATGTGAAAAGCATTCTGCGCGCATTGCTTCCCCATGTTGACTCCGGGGAAAGGAAAGAATGGCGAGAACAGATTATGGCGTGGAAAGAAAAACATCCCTTCTCTTATGACCGCGATTCCAAAAAATTGATGCCGCAGTACGTCATTGAGCAGATTTACAGCCTGACCAAGGGCGAGGCGGTCATTGTTACCGAGGTCGGCCAGCACCAGATGTGGGCCGCTCAGTATTATAAATATACCCAGCCGCGGACTTTTATCTCGTCCGGCGGCCTGGGCACCATGGGCTTCGGTCTGCCGGCGGCCATCGGCGCCCAGATCGCCCGGCCCGATAAAATCGTGGTTGATATTTCCGGCGACGGCAGTGCGCAGATGAATTTCCAGGAAGTGGTGGTGGCGGTTGAGCATAACGTGCCGATCAAAATCGTTATCCTGAACAACGGTTACCTGGGAATGGTGCGGCAATGGCAGGAACTGTTTTACAAAAAGGAATATTCCGCCACGCGTTTGGGACAGGCGGAGCGCGGCAAGAATGAAAACATCAAGACAAAAAAAGGCGCCAAATACCTGCCGGATTTCGTCAGGCTGGCCGAAGCCCACGGCGCGCTCGGACTCAGAGTGGAGGCGCGCGCGCAGGTTGAGGCAACCTTGAAAAAGGCGTTTACCCATGACGGCCCCGTGGTCGTGGAGTGCATGGTTGAGCCTGAGGCCAACGTGTATCCCATGGTCCCGGCGGGCGCCTCCCTGACCGAAATGATTCAAAGCATGGCGTAAGAAGAGAGGCACAAAGGAAGAAGGATAAAAGCATTAACAGGTTAAAAACATGAAACATGTTATTTCAGTTCTGGTTGAAAACAAGCCCGGCGTCCTGGCCCGGGTGGTCGGCCTGATTTCCGGCCGCGGTTATAATATTGAGACGCTCAACGTGGCGCCGACCCATGACCTGACGGTTTCCAGAATCACCATGACCGTGCCCGGAGACGACCGCGTCCTGGAACAGGTGACCAAACAGCTGAACAAGCTGGTGGACGTCATCAAGGTCTACGATTTGACCGGCGAAAAGTTCATTGACCGCGAACTGGCTTTGATAAAAGTGCAGATTTCCGGCCGGAATCGCTCGTCAGTCATGGAGCTGGCCTCCCTCTTCAAGGCCGAGGTGGTTCATGTCCATCATAAATCGCTCACAATTCAGATTGTCGGCGGCAGCGATGAAATTGACAATTTCCTTGAATTGGTGCGGGCAAACGGTATCGTGGATGTTTCCCGGACCGGAGTGATTGCCCTGGGAAGGACGGAGGGGAAGGAATAGCAAGGGAGTTGTGGATGTGACTTTATAAAAATGACAAGCTATGGAGAAGACAATGAAACCTGACAAGGTTTTGATTTTTGACACAACCCTCCGGGACGGCGAGCAGTGCCCGGGCGCCAGCCTCAACCACCGCGAAAAACTGGAAATCGCGCGCCAACTGGCGCGTCTCAATGTTGACGTGATTGAGGCCGGATTCCCGATCGCATCCCCGGACGATTTTCACGCGGTAAAGGCCATCGCCGAAAACATCAAGGGGCCGCGCATTGCCGGCCTGTCAAGATGCCTGAAAAAGGACATTGAACGCTGCGCGGAGGCGGTCGCGCCGGCCGGTAAACGCGGGAGAATCCACGTTTTCCTGGCCACTTCCCCCATCCACCGGCGCTTCAAGCTTAAAATGGATAAAAAAGAAATTCTCCGCCAGGCATCCTCCGCCGTCCGCTACGCGCGCCGCCTCTGCCCGGACGTGGAGTTCAGTCCCGAGGACGCCACCCGCACGGAGCCGGATTTTCTCGCGGAGGTTACGCGGGCCGTGATTGACGCCGGGGCCGCCACCGTGAATATTCCCGACACAGTCGGTTATGCCGTGCCGCATGAATTCGGAGCGCTGATTGCCTCCCTGTTTGAAAATGTCCCGAATATTTCCGGGGCGGTTATCAATGTGCACTGTCACAATGATCTCGGCCTGGCGGTGGCCAATTCGCTGGCCGCCTTGAAAAACGGCGCGCGCGGCGTGGAATGCACTATCAACGGCATCGGCGAAAGAGCCGGGAACTGCGCCCTTGAGGAACTCGTCATGGCCTTGCGGACCCGCGCGGACGCCTTTCATCTGAAAACGGATGTTTTGACGCGCGAATTGCACCGCGCCAGCAAGCTTGTCAGCGGACTCACCGGCATGGTCGTTCAACGCAACAAGGCGATTGTCGGCGCCAATGCCTTTGCCCATGAGGCCGGCATTCATCAGGACGGCATCCTCAAGGAAAGAACAACTTACGAAATCATGCGCCCGCAGGACGTCGGCATTGAAGGCTCGGAACTCATTCTCGGAAAACATTCCGGCCGGCACGCTTTCCGCGAAAGGCTCGCGCGCATGGGATTCAAATTGAGCCCGCGCGAACTGGAGCGGGCCTACGGCCGTTTCATTGAACTGGCCGACAAGAAAAAGGCCGTCTATGATGACGACCTGGTCGCCATTGCGCGCGATGAAATGGAGGAGGCCGCCGGTGGTTTGTATATTCTTGATTACCTCAATGTGACGACCGGGACGAAAACCGTGCCCACCGCCACTATCCGCCTGAAGAAAGGCGACAACATCATCCAGGACGCGGCCTGCGGCGACGGCCCGGTGGACGCCGCATTGAAAACAATAGACCGGATCTCCGGCGTGAAGGGAAAATTGGTTGATTATTCCATCCAGGCCGTTACCATCGGCAAAGACGCCCAGGGTGAAGTGAGCGTCCGCGTCTCGTTCGGCGCGGACATTGTCAGCGGGAAAGCCGCCAACACCGATATTGTCCAGGCCAGCGCAGCCGCCTATCTGGCGTGCGTAAACCGGCATTTGACGATGGGCGGGAAGCAAGCATCATGAACATCTCTTCCTCTACCAGACTCTATGCCGTCATCGGTCACCCGATTGCCCATTCGCTTTCCCCCCAAATGCAGAATGCGGCCCTGGAAAAAATGGGGCTGGACGCGGTCTACCTGGCGTTTGATGTCCGGCCCGAACGGTTGCTGGATACTTTGAAAAGCATGATGGAAATGGGGTTCGCCGGCGTCAATCTTACGGTGCCGCTCAAGGAAGCGGCTTTCCGCGGGTTGAAAAACATTGATCCCGCCGCCCGGCGGCTCGGCTCGGTGAACACCGTAAAGTTCTTTCCCGGCGGCATGAAAGGCTACAGCACGGATGGGCATGGGTTTCTGGCGGCGCTCAAAAAAACTTTTAAATGCTCGCCGGAAGGGCAGATTGTTTTTCTGTTGGGCTGCGGCGGAGCCGGCCGCGCGGTGGCCCTGGCCTGCGCCGGGGCGGGCGCAAAAAAAATTGTGCTGGCCGATTCCGACCTGAAACGCGCGGAAAAACTGGCGGTGGACATCAAAGCCGCCCGGCCGCGCATTGACCTTGAAATCGCGCCCGCGCCGCGCGCGGCGCGCAACCGCGCGGCGCGTTCCGCCGACCTGGTGGTGCAAGCCACGCCGGTCGGCATGCACCCGAACGATCTTCCCTTGCTTGACAAGGACGCCTTTTCGCGGAAACAAAAATTTTACGACCTGATTTACATGTTCCCCGAAACGGGGCTGATGAAAATTGCCCGGGCGGCGGGCGCCCTGGCCGCCAACGGTCTTGATATGCTTCTCTTCCAGGGCGCGCTTGCGCTGGAACTCTGGACCGGAAAAAAAGCCCCGATTGACGTCATGCGCAAAACCCTGGAAAAAGCCGTGTACGGACGCGAGTTGTGATCCAGATTTAAGGGGCTTTCATGCCTTACGCAATATTTGTTTTTTACAGCATTATCGCTTTCATCCTGGGAACATGTATCGGCAGTTTTGCAAATGTCTGCATCTACCGCATGCCGCTGGGGCGTTCCGTAATCGTGCCGCGCTCGCATTGTCCGGATTGCGGGGCGTTGATCGCCTGGTTTGACAATATCCCGTTGCTAAGCCTCCTTTTTCTGGGCGGCCGCTGCCGGGCCTGTACGGGTGAAATATCGCGGCGTTACTTTCTGGTTGAGCTGCTGACGGGCGCGCTTTTCCTGGTCGTTTTCCTGCGTTACGGATTTGACGTCCGGACTCTTGTCTACTGGCTGGTCGCAACGGGGTTGATTATCGCCACCTTCATAGACTTTGATTACATGATTATCCCCGATCAGATCACAATCGGCGGCATTTTTGCCGGGTTGCTGATCAGCATTGTTTTTCCGCAACTCCACGGGGTGAACACCCATGCGGAATCTTTCCGCACCGCATTCGTGGGAATGCTGATCGGCGGCATGTCTCTCTGGCTGGTCGGAGAACTCGGCCGCCTGGCTTTCCGGAAGGAAGCCATGGGCATGGGGGATGTGAAACTGCTGGCGGCGCTTGGCGCTTTCCTCGGCTGGCAGGCGGTTGTTTTCACGATTATGATCGCCTCCCTGGCCGGCGCCCTGGCCGGGCTTGCCATGGTTTTGTGCGGGCGGAAAGGCATGGGCAGTAAAATCCCGTTCGGACCGTATCTCGCTCTGGCGGCAATCGTCTGGATGGCGGGGGGAAGCGATTGGTGGTCCGCGTATTTGGGCTGGCTGCGGAGCGCATCTTAAACGTTTGAAGCTGTGCCAAACAACAGGAAAGTTTGATCTGAAAAGATTCACCACAGAGATAGGATGCGAAGAAGAGATTGCTTGAAATCAGATTTTACCGGACGCAAAACCTGATTTCAAGCAACGAACTGTATTGGAGAAAGAAGGAGCATAAAATGGCGGTTGAAGAACAGATGGAATCTCTCGTCTTCCTCCAAAAGAGAACTGGGTTTGTCAAATTTAGGAGCGGCGGGACGCCGGCCTCAAATTTGACCAAAAGCTCCTCTTGTTTAACTCCGTGCCTCGGCGACTCCGTAGTTGTTCTTTTTTTTAATTTGGGTTGCGGGCATAAGCCCGCCTTAAGCCGTTCCATTTGACAGGAAAATATCATGTCTGGAAACATAATCCTCGCCGGTTTCATGGGGACCGGCAAAACCACAGTTGGAAAAATACTGGCGGAACAATTGCGCAAGAAATTCGTTGACATGGATTCCGAACTGGAAGAGCGGACCGGCAAATCCATCGCCCGCATTTTTGCCGAGGACGGCGAGCCGTATTTCCGCAATATGGAACGGCAACTGGCGCGTGAGCTTGCGGCCGCAAAAAACCAGGTCATCGCCGCCGGCGGCGGCATTGTCCTTGATCCGGACAATGTCCGCGATTTCAGCCGGACCGGAAAGGTGATTTGTCTGTTCGCCGCCGAAGAGGAAATTCTGCGCCGGGTTTCTTCTTCAACTGCGCGACCGCTGCTGGAAAAAAGCGATAAGCTCCAGAACATTAAAAATCTGATGGAACAGCGCCGCGGCCTCTATGAGTCAATTCCGAACCGCATAAATACTTCCGGCCTCGCTCCGCGGGAAGTGGCGGAAGAGGTCATGCTGATCTTGACAAGGGACGCTTAAGGCGGCCGGGGCGCCATCCAAACTTGCCGCGACCGGCTCTTTCCGGATATGAAGCTTGAACAATTTATCCGCGAGCAGGCGTTTGCGCTCGGTTTCGGCGCGGTGGGGATTGCCGCCGCCGGGCCGAGCAAATCCTTTCCCGCTTTTAATGAATGGCTTTCCCGCGGTTGCTGCGGCGGGATGGATTATTTGAAAAAACGCGCGGCGCTGCGCGCCGACCCGCGCAACCTGGCGCCGCAGGCAAAATCCATTATCGTCGCGGCCGCCCCTTATCCTGCGGAACAAAATGATTGTCCGATATCAAACTATGCGCGCGGCGCGGATTACCATGATGTCGTGCGGGCAAAGCTGAAACAGCTTTCCGCGGCGCTTGACGCGAAAACCGGCCGCGCCTGCGGCGGGCGCGTGTGTGTTGATTCGGCCCCGCTGGCCGAAAGGGAATGGGCGGTGCGGGCGGGAATAGGATGGATCGGCCGGCAGGGAAGCGTGGTCAACCCGGAAATCGGATGCTGTTTTTTTCTCGGAGAATTGATGGTCAATATCGCGCTTGAGCCGGACCGTGAATTGCGGCCGCAATGCGGCGCTTGCCGCCTTTGCGTTGACGCCTGTCCGGCCGGCGCGATAATGCCCGGCAATTGTGTTGACGCGCGGCGCTGCATTTCTTATTTGACCGTTGAACACAAAGGCGGACTTGACCCGGCCCGGCAGCCTTTTGCAGGCAATTCGATTTTCGGATGCGATTGTTGCACCGCGGTTTGCCCGTGGAACCGCCGCCGCCCGGCGCCGGTCATGCCCGAATTTGACGTGCCGCCTTCCGTCGTGCCGCCGCTTGCGGAATTAGCCGCCTTGAATCAGGAGGAATTTGCGAAAAAATTCAGCGGAACTCCGGTTGAAAGAATTGGCTTGGAACGTTTTTTGCGAAATGTTAATTTAGCGTTGAAAGGCCATAACAATCCAGAGGAGCAAAATTATGAGCATTAAAAAAATCAAGTCCGCCATCCGCGATATCCCCGATTTTCCGCAGAAGGGCATTATTTTCAGGGATATCACCCCCGTCCTGGCCGACCCCCGTCTTTTTAAGGCGGCCGTCAACATCCTTTGCAAGCGCCATCCCAGGGGGAGCGTCAGCAAAGTGGCGGCGGTTGACGCGCGCGGCTTTATTTTCGGCGCGGCGGCGGCGCTTAAACTCGACGCCGGCTTTATCCCGGTCCGCAAAAAAGGCAAATTGCCTTTCCAAACAATAGAGCAATCCTACGAGCTTGAATACGGTTCCGCCGCGCTCAGCATGCATGTTGACGCCATCCAGCCGGGCGAGACCATTCTTGTCATTGACGACCTTCTGGCCACGGGCGGCACGGCCGCGGCCACCGCGGCCATGATTGAAAAACTGGGCGGAAAGATAAAGGAAATCGCCTTTCTGATTGAACTGGCCGGCCTTAAGGGACGGGCCAAACTGGCGAATTATCCGGTCTTTTCCGCGATTGTTTTTTAATTCACCGCCCGTTTTGCCGGAACGATGCGGCTTGATTTTGTCAGAACTGATGATAAATTTAATTCCATGCTGGGATGGTCATTATGATCGCCAAAACCGACATTGAAACCGGCGGGACAAAGCTGGCCGAGGTGAGGAATCTGGCCCGTCAATACGCATTGGAAACAAGGGAACACTTCAAAAACCGATTGCGCCG
This sequence comes from Kiritimatiellia bacterium, assembly GCA_028715905.1. Classification (NCBI taxonomy): domain Bacteria; kingdom Pseudomonadati; phylum Kiritimatiellota; class Kiritimatiellia; species Kiritimatiellia bacterium. The sequence continues at coordinate 38,627 of JAQUQV010000011.1, read as the reverse complement.
GATTTGTCTTTACGGTTCTGCGGCGCGGGGAGACTGGTCGCCGGAATCGGATATTGATATCCTTGTTTTGCTGGATCATATTGCCGGCGATGATGAACGTTGGCTTATTTGCCGGGCAACGGAACTGGGAGTCGGCGGCAGCGGCATCCTCATCCAGCCTTTATTTATGGCTGAGTCGGATTTTGCCCGATTACTGGAACGCGAGCGTCTCTTTGCCATTGAAGTGCAGCGGGAAGGAATGGATTTATGACAAAAGATAATGCCGTAAAAAATTCTGACGACGAAGCGCGGCGCGGAGACGAAGCGCTTGGCGCCGCCCGGCATCTTTTATCGTCCGGCTTTTATAATGACGCCGTTTCACGGGCATATTATGCCGCTTTTCATTGGGCGCGCGCCCTTCTTGTTTCGCGCGGCATTGAAGCAAAAACCCATCGCGGGGTCATTCAGTTGTTCCATCATAATTTTGTGCGGGCCGGCACGGTTACGGAAGAAACCGCGGGTCATTTATCCCGCCTTGAGACCTATCGCGAATTGAGCGATTATACCGCGTTCTCGCATTTCACCGAGGCGCAGGCCCGCGAAGAGATCAGCCTGTCCGAAACGTTCATTAATGCCTGCCGCCAGCTGCTCCAATATGAGCGGTCCGAGAAAAATTAAATATTGAGACCTTCAAGTGAGCGAACATTTATTGAAGCTTCTGACGGCGTATGCCGCCGGAACCGCGGCTACGGCGTTCATCAGTTGCCTGGTCTGGTACGCGCCGCTTCCGGATTACGCCAAGCGTCTGCTTTCCTGGATACTGCCCGTGCCGGTGATTCTCATTGCGCTTGTCCTTTTGTATTACGGGCCGCAGTCGTCATGCGCCGGAGAGGCATGGCCGGATACTCCGGCCGGAATCGCCCGCATCTTTCTCATGGGCGCGCTCACTGCGCTGGGGGGGATCGCAATTGTGCCGCTCCTTAAATTCGCGGCGCGCCGCCTGGCTCGCCGGTCGGCTGACGGGGATACATCGGAAAGCGAATAAAACAGCTTGCGCCCGGCGGCTCAAAAACACTATCGTCAATCTTGCGCGCCCGCGCGCCGGACGGCCTCAATTCTGACCATGTCGGCGGCGCGGATTACGATAACCTGTTCTTCCTTTTTTTTCGTTTCTTTGACGGTGATTACGAGGAGTTCGCCGAAGGCCGCCAGAGTAACGGATTCAAAAACTTTCAACGCCTGGAAGGACGGCCCCAACCGGTCAACCAACTGAATTGCCACGGTGTCCGCCCCGGGGCAGGCCTGTTTGGCCGCTTGCCAGGCATTGACCCAGTCCTCGGCACGGGCCGATGGCTGTGTTTTTTGCATTTTCAAGCCGGGCGGACCGAAAGGGGCGCCGGCCTGGCAGCAAGGCTGTTGCTGCGCGAAACCGTTCTCTAAAAAACAAAATGCCATAAACGCCGTCAGACTTGTTGCCAGAAGTTTGTTTTTCATGTGAACCTCCCTGTGCGATTATCTTTCCGCCCGCGTGCCGTGCCTGGTTGTGGCAATGTAACGGAATTCCTTTTTTGAAGCGGCCGGCAGGGAGAGCGTGAATTTTACCGTCTGCAGATCAATTTTCTCAAAATTCCCGCAGTCGCCGCCGCGGGTCATTTCCCAGGAGGGGACCGGCAGACGGCGTTTTATTTCCACCCGCACCGGCAAAGGCCGGGTGTTTTTGACTTCAACCTTGAATTCGCGGATTTCATCCCAGCCGCAAATGTTTTTATGGACGTCAAAAATGTAATTATCGCTTTTGAAATCCATCAAAGTGATTTCAACGACCACGTTGTCAACGGGGCCGAGGTTTAATTCCGCTTCTTTGTTTACTGGGATATACTTGAATTCCGACCGGCCTTCGTAGGAAAGCGCGCCGGCCTTGTCAATAAGGCGGAAAAACCTCATTTGGCCGTCCGGGATGGGGGTTTCCCCCAGATGGTTGGCCTTATCGTTGATGAAACTGATGAAACGCGTTACCTGCCGCCCGTATTTTTCCTCTTCGTACTTGTAAAGATTGGTGATGGCGATATTGTCCGCCGAAAAACTTGGCAAACGTTTGCCCCAGCCGTGCGGAATGGTTTCCGTGCCTTCAATGGTGTATAAAAAGTATTCGCTCAGGCCTTCCTTGACGATTTCCTTCGGCGCCATGGCCCCTGCGGCGGCCAGCACCACCTGGGATTTGGCAGTTTGTCTTCTTACTTTGTCTTCCAACCGCATATCACCGTCCACGCGGACGCTATCAGGCAAGAGGGGCAGGGGAGTGCCATACGGGTAATGGCGCCGGGCGAGGGCGGCGATTTCATCCAGAATATGGATTGTGCCCACGATTAAACGCGTGCTGGCGTTCTCGTAATCCTCGCCGCTGTTGTTGTTTACCCGGACGTACGCTTCCAGGCGCATTGAGCACTCGTCTTCGGAAATCAGCCCGAGGTAAAAAGCCCGCCATGAAAGACCGCTCGTCAAATAGGTGATTTCAACCGGCACCTTGCATGCCGCGCGGCTGTTGACGCTCCAAACCCCCGCCTGCGCAACGCGCGGCGGATAAGCCAGGGAAACAACCTCAATTTTATCGCCGTGTTCCTTCGGCGTCAGTTCCAGGCTCGTCGGGTCAATAAGGGTGCCGGCCCAGGAAAACTGCAAACGGTTCAGCCCGGACCTCAAGGTCAGCAGGCGCTGTTCGCGGACCAGCGTCAGATCCGCGGAATTATAAATGGTCAACTGCACGTTTTCCCGGGCCGGCAATGTAACCAAATCGGTTTTCGCCGGGGAGGGGAGCGGGGCGGCGCAAAAAAAGGCCAGAAGCATAAGCGGAATAAGGGCGGGGCGGGAAGCCATCGCCCGCGCGGTGAGAAAAGAGGGCGGAGTAACGGCATGTTTGCCGCGCCGCCCGTGATGGCGATATCGGTTCAATCGCAAAGAAAGCATCCTTTCACTTTTTCCCGCACACGGAAACGTTTTCCATCCCCGGGCGGATATTCCGGCGGATATAATGCATTTTCAGTTCCTGCCGTCCTTGCGGCGGCAGATCAATTAAAAAACGGATGGTTTCGGCGTCTTTGCGCTCGTATTTCAAATTGCATTCCGCCATTTCCCATTGCCCGCGGATATGCTGTAACATGGTCAATGCGGCGGGTTTATCCTTGAAATTTTCAATTTTGGCGGAGATCGTTTCGTCGCTGTCGTAAAGAATGATCCGTTCGTCCGTGTTTTTGCGCAAGTTGACCCGGCGCTGTTCCATGAGCCGCTGGGTCACGGAAATGTCGCGGCTTTCGCCCACGCCGATTTCCATTTTTTCGCCGACGGGGACGACTTGGGCCTCATCCTCGCCCAGGAAAATAGCGGTTGCCCGGCCGTCGTCCTGATGAACCCGGCATTTGCCGCCCCAAAGCATGAATTGGCCGAGGTTGTTTTCCCGGGAGTTGGTTATTTCATAAAACACGGGAATACCGACGTTCCGGTCAAGCTCCGCCGGGTCCCAGGGCTTGCGGGCGGCGTCAAATGTCCATGTTTTTTTTATCGGCACGGCGGGCGCCTTCAAGAAAAGAATCCGGCGCGTTTCCTCATGGCTCAGCGCCTGCTGTTCAAAAGGGCCGCCCTGGCCGAGGCTTACGACAGAGCGTTCAAAATCCTCGCCCGAGAAATTGCGCAGGATTACGTATCCCGCCAGGTCGGCTTTTGTTTCGGGCTTGTCAACCATCAGCCGGTAGGCGATAAGCCGGTCTATATTGGAAAGGAGATACGATATCCGGATTGGCTGTTCGCCGGCTTCCCGGCTGTTGATTTCCCAGAGCAGGGCTTCTTCACCGGGCGGATAACTCACGTTCAAAATCACAACGTCTTCGGGTTTGCCAAGGGGCAGAAGCCGGATGGAATCCTCGTCAATGCTGACGCCTTTCCATGAAAAATCAATCTTGTTCAGCCCTTTTTGAAGGGGGAGGAGCCGTTCCTCTTCTATCAGGGTGGCGCGCGGATTATCCAGGCGGATAACGGTTTTGGCGCGGTCGGGCAGGGCCACGAGCTTGATGCGCGCCTCGCCCGCCGACGCCAGGGCGATCGCAAAAAACGCCAAGCCTAAAATCCGTGCCAAATTAATTTGCATTTGTTTTGCATTTTACACATTATTAATCTTGTTGGAAAGAAAATTTGCGGACATTTTTCCCGCCTGGCAATATTAAAGGCGTGCTTTTGGCGGGTGGATTTGGTAGTGTCTATGGAAGAAACGGCGCGCCGGGTTGATCGCCTGCCGGAGGGGGCCGGTTGGCCATGGGTCGCAGCGCCGCGTTTCGCGTATTTTGCCGCGAAAGAATAGGGGCGGAAAGCCGCCGCCGGGTTGCCGTAACAAAAATATGAATGCAGAAATAATGCCGCCTAAAAACAGCGCGCCTCCGCCTTCCATCATGATTGTGGAGGACGAGGCCATTGTGGCCAAGGATATTGAAAACAGCCTGCTGGGCCTCGGTTATTCAATCTGTGCCGTGTCTTCCTCGGGCGAGGAGGCGCTGGCCGCCGCCCGGGAAAAGCCCCCCGACCTCGTTCTGATGGATATCATGCTGAAGGGGGAAACCGACGGCATTGAAACCGCGAAGCAGATCACATCGCATTCGGGCGCGCCCGTTGTTTTTCTTACGGCTTTCTCCGATGAAAGCACCATCGGCCGCGCGAAGGAAGCCAATGCCTTCGGCTATTTATTAAAGCCGTTTGAAGAGCGGGAACTGCGCACGACCATTGAAATGGCGCTCTATAAGCACGCCATGGAACTGAAGCTGAAGCAAAACCGCGAATGGCTTGAAACCATATTGCGTTCCATCGCCGATGGCGTTCTGACAACGAATGTGGACGGTTTGATTGAGTTCTGCAATCCCGTCGCCGAGGCGCTCACCGGCTGGACAGCGGACGAAATGACCGGCCGCCGGTTTGACGAAGTTGTTGTTTTGAAGCGCAAGAGGGATATGAGCGCGGTTGAAATCAATCCCGGGTTGATTGTTCGGGAAAACACATGCCCCTCTCCGGAAAACGAGGTCGTTTTGATTAACAAAGCCGGCCGGCAAATAGCGGTTGAATGCCATGCCGCCCCCCTGACGCATCTTGACGACAAAATTCTCGGTGTTGTTTTTGTGCTGCACGACACCACCGCCCGCCAGAAGGCCGTGGCGCGGGAACAGATGTTTCAACGGCGCTTATTCCGGGCGCAGAGAATGGAATCCCTCGGCATGCTGGCGGACGGCGTCGCCGGACAATTGCGCCATATTATTGAGCCGATCGTGGAATATTCCCGGACGATGGTGAACAAGCTGACGCCGGGCGATGATATTAAGCAGGACCTGACCGTGATCCAGAACTCGGCCCGGAAGGCGATTGAAATTCTCGGCAACCTGATCACTCTGGGACAGATGCGCGACTATGCCATGGAACCTTTAAGCCTTAATGCGATCATTGAGGACACGCTTGATTCTCCGTTTCTCAGAGAACAACAGCAGGCATTTCCCCTCGTTGAATTCCGTTTTGAACCCGCTCTTCAGCCGCCGGTTATAAACGGATGCAAGCAGAACCTGATCGAAATGATAAGGAACCTTGTCGCCAATGCGTATACTGCCATCGGCGGCACGGGGGTGGTCAGGGTTTTGACGGAACGGGGCAAAATCAACGAACTGATATCGGGTTTCGAGGCCGTGGAAACGGGCGAATATGCCGTTTTAAAAATCTCCGATACCGGGCCGGAAATCAGCGAAGAAAAAATTAACCGTTTTTTTGAGCCATTTGCCGGTAAATCCGACGGAAAACATTCGTCTCCGGGAAACGGTCTGGGCATGGCCGTCGCCTATGCCATTATTAAAGGGCACAAAGGCATGATTGACGTTCAATCCCGGCCGGGAAAAGGCACTGAAATATCTGTTTATTTCCCAGTTTATACGGGGCCGGATCAGGTTGCTGATCATTCGGAAACCATTGACGTCCAGGGAGTTGAAACAGTCCTTATCGTGGATGACGATGCCGACCTCCGCAAAACAATCATGGGATACCTGCGCTCAATCGGTTACAAAGTCATCGGCGCCGGCAACGGCGCCGATGCGGTGGAACTCGTTAAAAAGGCGGTGGCGGGACAAGGGCCGGCCATTGACCTTGTCATTCTGGATATGATCATGCCCGACGGCTTTGACGGCCTGGATACTTATACGGCCATGCTCAAGTTTAATCCGCGGCAGAAGGCAATTATGGCGAGCGGGTTCAGTATTACCAACCGCATTAAGAACGCCATACAACTCGGGGCAGGGGAATGCCTCCTCAAGCCTTATGAATGCGAGGAGCTTGCCAAGGCGGTGCGGCGTGAGCTTGACAAGCCGGCCCGTAAAACATGATCCCTTAAGCCTTCCTTTTCGCGATCAGGCTTGGATGTTCAACCCTGACCGTAATGGCAATGCCGCCGCGGGAATTAAACCGGCCGTTCACCGTCAGCCGCCGCGGACGGCATGTTTTCACGATATCGTCCAGAATGCGGTTTGTCGCGTCTTCGTGAAACACTCCGGTATTGCGGTAGGAAAACAGATATAATTTCAATGATTTGCTTTCCAGACAAAGCTTGGCCGGGATATAGTCAATCGTTATCAGGGCGAAATCCGGCTGGCCGGTTATCGGACAGAGCGATGTGAATTCCGGACATTCAAAATGAATCCAGTAATCCCGATCCGGACGCGGGTTGGGGAAAACTTCCAGCTTCGCCTCCGCCGGGTTGCCCGGATACCGCTGAATGCTTCTGCGCAATATGGTAATGCCGTCCGCAAGGCCGGTCCGTCTTTTCACATCCCGTTGCTTATTCATGTTGCCTCCCTCCCTGATAATTTAGCTTGCGGATAATAAAAAACAAATATATATTTTCAGCATGAATTCAGACGGTTTTTCGGAAACAATCAGCAAGCTCCTCATTGTCCAGGAGCGGGATATGCGGATTATGCGCTGTCAAAGGGAGATTGACCAGATTCCGCGCGCATACAAGGAAACGGAGAGCGAGGCCGAACAGATGCGGCTTGCGGCTAAAACCGCAAAGGACGAGTTAATGGCTCATCAGTCCGAGGTTAAAAAAACCGAGCTTGAGATTGAATCTGTCCGCCAGAAAATAGCAAAATTGCGCGAACAGCAGTTTCAAATCAAGTCCAATGATGAGTTCAAGGCATTGAATAAGGAAATCGTCAATTTAAACGAGGAAATAAAGGTTATGGAAGACCGGGAGATAACCTCCATGGAAATGGCGGAAGAAGCCCGGCAGAGAGAATCAAAAGCCCTGGAAAATTTACGGGCAACTGAAAACGCAATTAAAGAGCGTTTGCAGGCGCTCGGCGAACGGCAGGCCGGTCTGGAGACCGAAATCAGGCAACTGCAGGCGGACCGGGATCATCTGGCAAAAAGCATTGCCGGGGATTGGCTCTTAAAATATAACCGCATCCTTGAAAATAAAAGGGACCAGGCCCTGGTCGCGGTTGAGAACGGCGCCTGCGCCGGGTGCCGTATGCACCTGCCGGCGCAAGTCATCTGCGACCTGAAAAAAAAATCCGACTTGATTGCCTGTTCTTTCTGCGGCCGCATATTATACCTCGTTCCTTGATAATTGATTTTTGCGGAAGGCGCGGCGGATGATCGCTCCGGCCGGTTTTGAATCGGCCGGGGAGGAAAGTCCGGACTCCAAAGGGCAGGGCGTCCCGATGTAAATCAGGCCTTCGGCCTGGTAAACAACGGGAAATCTTCCGAATAAACGGAAGAGATGGAAAGTGCCACAGAAACAAACCGTCCTTGCGGTAATCCGCAGGGACAAGGGTGAAAAGGCGGTGTAAGAGACCACCGGGCCGGGCAGTAATGTCCGGCTGCAAGGCAAACCCCGTCCGGAGCAAGATCAAATAGGAAACTGTTCAGGCGGCCCGCCTGATTCGCTTCGCGGCGAGCAGTTTCGGGTTGATCGCTGAAACTATTGGGCAATTAAAACTTGTTCCAATATAAGACAAATGATCATCATTCCGGCCGGATTTCGGCCGGAACACAAAATCCGGCTTATAACCGCGCCGTCCGCAATTTTCAATTGCAGTAATATGTTTAAACGGAACTGATGGATACGCAGTCATTCCAATTGATTTACCGGACAAGCCTGACTGTTTTCGCGGCGACCTTGTGCCTGGGAACCGCCGCCGTCATTCATCTCCTGCGGTTTGATAAGAATGACTTTCCCCCCCGCGCCCCGGAGCACGCCGCCGCCGTCAAAAAAGCGGTTTGGCCGGCGGTTGCGGCCGGCATGTTTGCATTTGATGCCGCTGTGTTTGAAAAAAGCGTCGCCATGCCGGACGCAGGGCGGGCATCATCAACCGCCGGAAGATTCCGTTTGGCCGGAACTTTTTTCGCATTCGGGGCAAATCAGCAGTCGCGCAAGGCCATCCTGGACGATTTGCATAAAAAAGAACAATTGCTTGTTACAGAGGGCGACCTGATTGATAACGACACGCGCGTGCAGTCCATTCTGTCCGACAGGATTATATTGCGCCGCAATTCCGGCGATGAAGAAATCCGGCTTTGTTTTGCCGGCCACGGCGCGCAAACAATGTCCACCGGCATCCGGCAGGGGGCTGATCTCCAAAGCCGGTTCGGAAAAATGGTCGGAGACAAGCGCTGGGTGTTGACAAGGTCGGAATTGATGAATTATTACAATGAAGTCTTGAATGACACCGACCGGCTGGCCAAAATATATGATTCCCTGAAGCCGGTTTACGAAGGCCGGAATATTGCCGGGTACACGCTGGTTGTTGAAGGCGAGGGCGATATGTTCGCGGCTTTCGGCCTGCAACCGGGCGACGTCATCCGCCAGGTTAATTCCATGCCCATGACGAGCCAGGCCAGGGCCGAATATTTTATCAGTGAATTTGTCAAAAACCGCGTCAACGGGTTTGTCCTGAATATTGAACGGGCAGGCCAAAAGGAAAAACTTATTTATATGGTCAGATAACAGGCGCGTTTAATTTGTTTTTTACAGATTTTTTTTGAAGTTTCCCGTCATCATTTTGTCTCCAAAAGACTCTATTGACAGGCGGTAGACAGTTATTGTATTATTTCCTCATTCAAAGCGGAAAAACACTATTCCTTGTATTCTGATATATATATTAGTAGACATAAGATATATTATGCGACGTTATATTAAGGCCGGATTGGCATCAGGTTCAATCCATGCGCTGGCCGGGTCGTTTAATTGAAAGGCTCTTATTTCCATGAAGTCTAACCACCCGTTGGCGGTATGGTCGCTTGTGCTGGGCATACTTTCTATTGTAACGTGTGGGCCTGTCACCGGAGTGCCTGCCATTATCTGCGGCCATATGGCCAGGTCAAAAATCAAATCTGATCCCAATAACCTTGCGGGCGACGGCATGGCGCTGGTCGGCTTGATTATGGGATATTTCAGCATAGTCGCGTTCGTTCTCTTTGTCATATTCGCCATTATGGCGGCAATCATTATTCCGTCCGCGATTAAAATGCAGCAGAATTTGACAAATTCACCCGTTTGCGGTTTAATACAGGATAGTTTGATTTGCGCGGTTAAATGCATAGCAGGATAAAAACCAGAGGAGGAAAACAATGAACGATTCAAAGCCTATCGTTAAATTCGGCGAGTGGATACAGGGCGGATTGTCCCTCTACCGCGATAATTTTGTCGTTTTGGTGGTGGCCAATCTCATTGCCGCAGTCTTGAGCGCGGTTACCATGGGCATCCTTTTCGGACCGATGCTGGCCGGCCTGATCGTCATCATCCTGGCCATTATTGACAAAAAGGAACCTAAGGCCGAAATCGGCGACGTGTTCAAGGGGTTTGAATATTTTCTTGATGCGTTTCTTTTTGTCATAGTCTGGGGGGCCATCTCCATTGTCCTCACACTGTTGTTGAACCTGATCCCCTGCGCCGGCCAAGTGCTTTCAATATTTGTCTCAATTGTCATCAGCGCCCTGGTCATGTTCGGCATGTTCCTGATCGTTGACCGCAAGATGAATTTCTGGCCGGCCTCCCTGGAAAGCATCAACCTGGTCAAGACCAATTTCTTCCCGTTTGCCGGATTGTTGGTTGTCGCCATGGTTCTGGGTTATGTCGGCGCGCTGGCCTGCGGCATCGGGATGATCATCACTATGCCGATCGGCGCATGTATCATTGCCGCGGCTTACCGCGATTTATTCGGCCGGCAGGAAAATCAGACGCAACAGGCCGGGAACTGAAGCCGGGAAATTTATCTCGATCAGTCCTTTAATCGCCGGATTTCAATCGGCCTGTTTGATCGTTCCGTTCATGGCGTTGTTTTTTACAATAACCCGGCCGGCCCGCCGCGTCAGATTCGGGAACACGTTTGCCGGCAATGTCTTTCTCCTGCTGTTCAGCGGCGGCGCCCTCCTGCTGGCGCGCCTGTTTCCGTTTGACCGTTTCCCGGCCGGGTTTTGCCTCTTCCTGCATTGGACGGGGTTCCCCTGCCCCACCTGCGGCTTTACCCGCGCCTTTTGCGATTTCGCCCGCGGCAACTGGGGCAGCGGCATTCATGAATGCCCCGTTGCCGTCGTTGTTTATCTTGCGGCCGTCTGCGTCTTTCTCTATAATGCATTTGTCGTGGTTGCGGCCTTGTTCGGCCGGCGGGTCAACCGCGGGGCAATGTTGCAAGTTTCCGGGAAAGCGGCGGCCATGTTTGCCGTTGTTTTTTTACTGCTCCTGCTGGCCAACTGGATTTACCGTTTGGGTATGGGATTCAAATAGCGGGGGTTCCCCGTCCGCAAACGCATGTTGAAACATTTTTTTATTCTCTGTGCCGCCCGGGCTTGCCAGATATTTCCATTTCTGCGCCGCTTCAATCCGGACGCGTTTTCGCGCACGCGGATCGCGGCCCGTTATCTTGCCGGCGACGGCATTGAAATCGGCGCTCTGCACAATCCGCTCTGTCTTCCCCGCGGGGCGCGCGCGAAATACGTGGACCGCATGTCCCTGGCGGAACTGCGCCGGCAGTATCCGGAATTCAAAAAAAAGCGCCTGGCGGCGCCCGACATCATTGACAACGGCGAGACGCTTGCGAGCGTTGCGAATGGCTCGCTGGATTTTGTCGTTGCCAGTCATTTTCTGGAGCATTGCGAAAACCCCATCCTGGCGTTGCAGAACATGATCAGGGTCTTGCGCCCGAATGGAGTCATTTACCTGGTCGTGCCCGAAAAGCGCGCCACTTTTGACAAGGACCGGCCGACGACCGGTTTTGCGCACGTTGAACGCGATTACCGCGAGGGACCCGCCTGGTCGCGCCGGACGGCCTTTGAGGAATACGTGCGGCTGGTTGAAAAAATCACCGACCCGGAAAAAGCCGCTGAACGGGTGAACATCTATCTGCAGACCAGCTACTCCATCCACTATCATGCCTGGACGGAATGGGAAATCATGGAAATGATTCTTTTCCTGAAACGGCGGTTGAACATGGACGCATGTCTTGAGTTGATATGCAACCGGCGGTCGGAAGTCATCATAATTCTGCGCAAGCAATAACCGTCCGGGCCGCTGTAAGCCGCGGCTGGCGCGGAGATTTTCTTGCCGCAAAATATCACGGCCTGCCGCCTCTCTTCTTCAAAACCTGCCCGCGCGCGGATTATATTCTGGCGGCAATCTGCCAGACCAGCGTAACCGCAATGATCAGGCCGACGAACACGGCCGCCGGCGCCCGGCGCCGCGCGCCCAGCGCGCCAAGGGTTAATATGCCGGCGGCGAGCGCATGCCATATTCCGCAGAACGGCGGCGGCAGCCCGGCCAGCAGCGGCGCCGCAACCGGTAAAGCGTTGTATGGAAAAATAAACGACCGGCCCAGTTGCGGCAGATAAATCAATTCCAGAATGGCCAGGCCGATGGAAGCCATTGCCAGAACCAGCAACCACCAGCGCGCCGGGCCCGCGGCCCGGTCCCATATTACCGCCGCCGCCGGAAGAAAGAGCGGCATAACCGCAAAAAGGAACCGCCCGCCGAGCGTGGCGCCGCCGAAGTAATTCTCGCCCCCGCAGGATGTCAGCCAGACTGCGCCGAACATTGCGCCCAGCGCCATGGCCATCCCGCGCCGTCCCCGCGCCGCAAACAACCAGATGCAGGCCGCCGCAATTAATCCGATCGCCAGGGGGAAAACATTGAGCAATCCGGCCGCTTTCGTGAACACGCACCAAAGCCCCGGCGGATATGAAAACAGAACATCGCTCACGGCGTGCGCCGCGCCGCCTTCGTACATCCAATCCTGGACGTGTTGATGAAACACGATCCCTCCCGTAGCCAGCCCCAGAAAAACCGCCAGCCGGACCGTTTTTCTCGCCGCGGGTTCCGGCGCGCGCAGTCCGGCCGCGCCGTAAAATAAAACGCCGAGCAGAGCCGGGGGATAAAAACGCAAATGGGCCCAGGGCATGAAAGCACAGCAGAAACCTGCCAGAACCGCGGAAGTCCATGGCCAATCTTCCTGCGCAAAAATGCACCAGCAAAGCCAGGCGATCAGGCCGGCCCCCAGCATCTCGGGCAGACAGCGCGAGGCGTAACATATCCCATAGAGACTGCCGAAAAAACCGGCGTTGATTATGAAGGACGCGGCCGGCGAAGCCCCGGCCATGCGGCAAAGCCGCCAGACCGCATAAACCGTCAGGGCGGCGATCAAGCCTAGCGCCAGATGCCGGCCCGCCGCCCCGCCCCCCGCGAACGGCGCCAGCAGAAACGGCAGTCCGGCCGGATGCAGGCTGTGCCAGCGCGCGCCCCGGGCAAAAGGACTGATATGAAAAGTGGACCGGCCAAGCTCGGCAACCGCCGCCTCCCCTATTTCATTTTCCAGGTTGTTGCGGATGTCAAGGTCGCCGTCCGCGCGCAGACTTTCAATCAAAATGAGATAATGGCCTTCATCGCCGGAATGCGCCCCGACGGATGCGGTCCAGTACAACCCGGTCAGCGCAAAAACAATTGTCAGAAGGCTGATTGCGGCCCAGGCGGACATCCTCCTCGGCAGGCGCTCATAAAAAATTGCGGACCGTGAAACGGCCGGCAGCAGCAGCCACGCCGCCAGAAACACGGGCAGATAGAATAACGCGCCCGACCTTAATGACGGCGGCAGACGGCCGCCGAACGGCGAAATCAGAACCGCCATGATGATGCCGCCGATAATAACGCCTGTAATTTTCAAATTGTCGTCCCCGCCGCGCTGGAAAGCAGAACCCTTACGATGTGTCCGGAGTAACTGCATTAAACTCCTTCCAGCCGGTAAAAGCAAGTCTGCGCGGGAGACTGGTCTTGGCGGTGATTTTTGTTTCCCATCGCCGGCCGGTTTGTTATGCTTGCCGTCATCTTGTCAGCAATTTGCTCAGGAGAAAAAATGCAAAATATACCTGTTTTGAACGTAAGCGAAGCAACTTTGGCGGAAGCTTATGAAAAAGCGCTGATTGCGCTGCATATGCACGGCATCCCGTTCCAAACCCAATACGACAAGCCGGGCGATCCGCCCAGCCTGGATTGCACGATGAACATCACCGTGCTGGAGCCGTTGACTGATCCGATGATTCACAAGGCGTTTCCGGGCGGGATTGAAGATTTACGCGAATACGTCATGGAGGTCCAGGGCGCCAAGGATCACTGGGTCAAAAACATGAATGACGCCGACGACACGCGCTGGGAATACACCTACCACGGCCGCCTTAAAAATTACGGGCAGTGGCGCGAAATTCACGACAACCGTTCGTCGCCGGCCGGCCATTTTTCCGTGGACCAGATTGAAGGCGTGATAAAAAAACTGGTGAGCCAGCCTTTCACCCGCCAGGCCCAGATGATCACCTGGATGCCGAATATTGACCTGGAATGCTACGATCCGCCCTGCCTGCAGTCGCTCTGGTACCGCATCGTTGAAGACCGGCAAGGAGGCCGCTGGCTGAACTGCAATATCCGTTTCCGGAGCAACGACGCATGGGGCGCCGCTTTTATGAATATGTTCGGCTTCATCATTTTCAATAAGGAAGTGATCGCCGCCGAGGTGGGCCGCCGTTCCGGACGCGAAGTGCAGTTGGGACGCCTGAACTGGCAGGTTGATTCTTTTCATATTTACGGCAAGGATATTGAAAGCGCAAAACAGCGCTTGTTTGACCGCCTGCCCCTGACCAAGTTTGAAGACCGGGTTTTCCACTTCCATGCCCCGGAGATACGCGAAATTTACGACCAGGCTGAACCCGCGATCCTTGAAAAGATACGGCATGAAGACGCTAAGCATTGAGAAGATGAATGTCCCGGCCAACATGTTATTGACGGACTGGATGCGCCTTAATTTCAAAAGGGCCTTCCCGGATGCTGATCACGGAGCCGTCCCGCTGCACGTTACCCACGCTACCCGCCCGGAATTCGGCGATTATCAATGCAACGCCGCCATGACTTTGGCGAAGGTCCTGAAAATGCCCCCGCGTGCCGTCGCCGCGCAAATAATTGAAAAAGCCGTGCCGCAAGACTGGGTGGCTAAGATGGAAGTGGCCGGCGCCGGCTTCATTAATATTTTTCTCTCCGATGAATGGCTTGCCCGGCGGGCGGAGGAAATCGGCCGCGACCCGGAACGCGGCGTGCCAAAAAGCGGCCATGGCCGCGTCGTTATCATTGATTATTCCAGCCCCAATGTGGCCAAACCCATGCACATCGGGCATATCCGTTCAACCGTTATCGGCAACGCGCTGGACCGGATTCACCGTTTTCTGGGCTATCGGGTCATTTCCGACAACCACCTCGGCGATTGGGGCACCCAGTTCGGCATCATCATCATGGGATACCGCAATTTCCTCAATCAAAATGCCCTGCAAAACTCGCCGGTTGAGGAACTGGAGCGGGTTTACGTCAAAAGTTATGAAAAAACCGCGCAGGATAAGGACTGGATGGAGCAGTGCCGCCGGGAACTGGTAAAGTTGCAGGCCGGCGACCGGGAAAACACCGCCCTCTGGGAACAGTTTGTAAAATTTTCCATGGAGGAATTTGACAAGATTTATCGGCGGCTCGATGTAAAATTTGATTTTGTCCGCGGCGAAAGTTTTTACCATAAAAAATTGCCCCCCCTGATATCTGCACTCGCCGAAAAAAACATAATCCGGGAAAGCGAAGGCGCGCTGGTCGCATTTCTGGATGAAAACAAGCTGCCCCCCGCCATCGTCCGGAAAAGCGACGGGGCGTTTAATTATCTGGCAACCGATATCGCCACCGTGCTCAGCCGGAACGAAGAATTTCAGCCGGAAAAAATCATTTATGTAACCGACGAAAGGCAGCAACTGCATTTCAAGCAGCTTTTCGCCGTCTGCCGGCGGATGGGCATAAAAACCGGCCTGGAGCATGTCTGGTTCGGCCTGATGCGCCTGCCGCAGGGAACCTTTTCAACCCGCGAGGGCAATGTCATCAAATTGGAAAAATTGCTGGATGAAGCCGAAGCGCGCGCTTTTGAGCTGGTCCGGGAAATCAACCCGGAAATGCCGGCCGAAGAACAGAAAGAAGTTGCGCGCGCCGTGGGCATCGGCGCGGTCAAATACGCCGACCTCTGCCAGAATCCGCAAAGCGTCGTTACTTTCAACTGGGACAAGGCCATGGCGTTGAACGGCAATTCTGCCCCTTACCTGCAGTATACCTATGCCCGTATCCGCAGCGTGGAAAACAAATATTTCGCCGCGTTTCCGCAAAAAGACTTTCATTCATTTGATATTCTTTTAAAAGAGCCCCAGGAACGGAACTTGGCGCTCATCCTGGCCCGCTTTGCGGAAATTGTCCCGCTCGCGGCGCAACTTTACAAGCCGAACGTCCTGGCCGATTATCTTTACCAATTGGCTTCCGAGTATAACCTTTTTTATCAGAATGTTCCTTTCCTGAAGGCCGCCGACGGTATTCGCGAAAGCCGCGTCCGCCTGGGGAGCATCATCGCCGGGGTTTTGAAGCAGGGGCTCCAGCTTCTGGGAATTGACACGCCTGAGAGAATTTGAAATGAAGAGGGGATTTCTCACAGAGCGCACAGAATTCACGGAGAACAAGAAAAAAACAAAAACAGCATCCGCCTCTGCGATCTCTGTGAATTCTAGCGAGAAGAGCGAGCGGGTGAGAAATCTTTCTTCGCGTGCTGTTGCCGCGCAAATCATCGCCCGCTGGCTGGCCACGGGCGATTTTCCGAATCGCATCCTGAATTCCGCCCCCCCGTCCGGCGCTTTTGTGACCGAAGTCGTCCAGGGGGTCGTTCGCTGGAAACGTTTCCTGGAATGGGTTATCCGGCAACACGTCAAAAGTATGCCCCCACCCTCTTTGAAATCCATCCTGCTGACAGGGTTGTACCAGATACTGATAATGCAAAATGAGGCCGATTACGCCGCGGTCAACGAAACGGTGAAGCTGACAAAAAGCGATTTTTCCAAAAAACAAACCGACTTTGTCAACGCCGTTCTGCGGCGCTGCGCCGCCGAAAGGGATTCCATCGCGAAGGCGGCAAACAAACTGCCGCCCGGCATCAGGCATTCCCATCCCGATCTTTTGTTGAAACGCTGGACAAAAGCCCGCGGCGCGAAGGCAACCCTGCGGCTCTGCGCATGGAACAACACGCGGCCGGATGTTTTCATAAAAATCAACCTTTTGCGGTCCCCCGGCCTTGTCCGCTCTTTTGCCGCGCAACTGAAGCGGCGCGGCGTTTTGCCGTCCGCAAATTTTGACGGTTATTTTCTCCTGCCCCGCGGCCTGCGGATAGAAGATTTGCCGGGTTACGCCGAAGGCATGTTCCTGGTGATAGCCCCCTTTGCCGCCAACGCCATTGACCTGCTGGCCCCCCGGCCGGATGAAAACATACTGGATTCCTGCGCCGCGCCGGGCGGCAAGACGTTTCTGATCGCCGAAAAAATGCGTTTTTCCGGAAAATTACAGGCGTTTGACGTCAGCGAAGACCGTATCCTGATAATGAAAACCAATTTTCAGCGGTTGCAAATATCTGATTTTGCGGCAATCAAAAAACAAAATATTCTCGGCCCCATGCCCGCTGACAACCGGAAATACGACCGCATCCTGGCCGATGTTCCCTGTTCAAACACCGGCGTCATCCGCCGCAAGCCGGATGTCCGCTGGCGTTTCAGTCTGAACGGGCTGAATTTGATTGTAAAAACCCAGACAAAAATGCTTGACCGGCTCGCGCCGCTCCTCAAGCCCGGCGGAACTCTGGTCTACAGCACCTGCAGCCTGGAGCCGGAAGAAAACCGGGGGCAAATAACGAAATGGCTGGCGAAGCATCCTGATTTCCGCCTGGCCGGCGAGCGCAGTTTTTTTCCGCCGGACAGCGGCACGGACGGAGGTTATGCGGCGGCAATCACGAGAAGATAGCGGCCGGAAGGTAAGCCCACCCTCTTTGTCTAAAGCGGGTATGCCCGCAACCCAAATAAAAGAAAGATGTTTCTCGCAGAGACCACGGAGTTCATAGAGAAATTTAAGCAACTAATGTTTGACCATCGGCACGAACCTGACCGGAATATCTTCCTCCTTGAAAATTTTGCCGTCCTTTTTCCGCAGGATGACCAGGCGCTGGAACGCGCTTCCCAGCGGTAGGATCATCCGGCCTCTGTCTTTCAACTGGTCAACCAGCGCCCCGGGAATATCTTCCGGGGCGCATGTAACGATGATGGCGTTAAAAGGCGCGTGTTCGGGCCAGCCCTTATATCCGTCTCCGGCCAGAACATGGACTTTGTTATAGCCTTCCTTCTTCAATGCCGCCTGCGCGTGGCGCGCCAGTGCGGGCACGATTTCCATGCTGTAGACTTCGGCGCCGCACTCCGCCAGAACGGCGGCCTGGTACCCCGATCCGGCGCCGATTTCCAGGATTTTTTCGCCCGGCTCGGGTTTGATTTTTTCGGTCATGTACGCGACAATATACGGCTGGGAAATGGTCTGGTCATAACCGATGGGGCATGGGTAATCGCCGTAGGCGTCGCTCCGGCGGCGGTAATTTTCCGGGATGAACATGTGGCGCCGCACTTTGGCCATGGCCGCGAGCACGCGTTCGTCCCGCATGCCGTGGGCGCGCAAAGTCCTGACCATCGCCTCCCTTTCTTCCGGCCAATCGCCGGTGTCCGCACTCTGCCGGTTTTGAGAGGCGGCATAATCCGCGTTAAAAAACAATTGCATGACAAGGAAAATACCCGGTAAAAAAGTTTTGCTCACTTTTTCCGATTAACCCCTTTCAGTTTGCATAAATTTTAACAAGTAATACATAAAAATCAAGCATAACCGGTTTTCCGCGGCGCAATAAAAAAAAGAAGGAAACGCATGCAGGCGCTTCCTTCTTTTTTTTAAAACAACTTTTCCGGCGGATGTTATTCCGCGGCAGGGGCGGCCGGAACTTCAGCCGGTGTCTCGGCCGAGGCCGGCGTTTCCGGCGAAGCCGCTTCTTCCTCAACGCTCAGGATTTTTGCGATGCATTTCTTGCCGTCCTTGATTTTGCCCTTGGCGACAAGTTTTACGTTTTTGCCCACAAGCGCCGCCAAATCAATGGCCTTCTCGCCGGGCCGGGCCTTGGGAATCGGCAGGGCTATTTCGGATCCATCGGCTTCAACCAGGGCATATTTTATGGTGATTTTCTCAAACCCCTTGATGTCAATGACTTCCTTGGTCTTTTCCACTTTATCCGTGGCCTTGATATCGCCCTTTGCGTCTTCCTGCAGGATGATTTTCCCGGTCAGGGTCATTTCATGGGTCGCCGTCAACTGCTTGTCACAGGCATCTTTTTCATTGGCAACGGCGTTAAACGACACGGCCGAAAACGCGGCAACAACGGCTACCATCAACAACATTTTCCAACTCATATATTTCTCCTTTTAGATTTATAACTGCTTAAAGTTTATCGTTCTGCCGAAAATGCGGAAAATTGCGCAAATTTAATGCCCGTCTTCCTCCTTTCTCCCCCGATTGTTATGGGAATGAAATAAAGTGAATACTATTACAATCCCGGAAAAAAACAAGCAAAAAACCATCCCGTTCAGACGGTAAAATGCGTGTCCATTGACGGACTCAAAGGAATAATGCCTTTATTGGAAATTTCATAGCCCGTTTCAATCCGGACCCCGTTAAATTCCGGATGCCCGAAGAAGCTTACGTCAACACAGACCGTCATGCCGGGCTTGAGCACGTCCTTGCTGTTGGGGCCGAAGAACGGCGATTCCGCCTCGTGCAGACCGATGGTATGCACGAACGGGCAGACAAGATATTTTGACAGGCCGACTTTCGTGAAATAGGCCCGGGCCGGCGCGTCAATCTCACAGCCGGGCCTGCCGGCCGCCAAAGCCTCCCTTGTAAGACAAAAGGCTTCTTTCAGATGTTTTACGCACTCCTTCTGCCGGGCAGTGTATTTCCCGTTGACCGCCAGCACGTCGCCAACCACACCCGCGTATCCCCGCACTTTCGGCGCAATGCCGATCATGACCAGTTCTCCGTTTGTCATTTTTTTTGAGCTGGCGGTGGGCACAACGGCGTTGGAGCGCCGGCCGCTTCCCACAATCGCGGTGAATCCAAAACCGCTCGCGCCGCGGCGGCGGACGGCATACTCACCGGCGGCCGCCACCTCAATTTCAGACACTCCGGGCGCGACCGTCTTTTTCATGGCCGCATATGCACAGTCGGCCAGCTTAAAAGCCGCGCGGATTTGCGATCTTTCCCATGGCGATTTAATATAGCGCAAACGTACAAAAGCTTCCGTTATGTCAACCAGCCGGACGCTTTTAAATCCGGCCGCAATCTGACGGGAACAGTCGGCCGGCATCCGCCCGCCGCCCACCAGGCCGATTTTCTTTAACCTGCCCAGGCGCTTTTTCATTTCATTGAAAAGCGCCTTGAAATCCGTGATGACGGCATTGGGATATTCCTCGTCGGGCACCATGAAGACCGGGAAATTCCTGGTATCGGTAATGGCGCTGTCCAGCTTGGCGAAAGGCTCGCTTTCCGGTCCGCCCAGAATTAACGGCGCGCCCCTGGCCGGCACCAGGACCGCGCCGCATTCAAACTGCGGACACCATCCCGTCAGATACCAGCCGTTGCCGATGTTGAATTCGTCGTAATAAACGAGGACCGCGTCAAGGGCTTTTGCTTTCATGATTTTGCGGAGGTTGGCGGCGCGGACATTGCTTTCTTTTTTATCCAGATAGGCCATTTTACTGCCTCTCGTTTTCTTGTTTTTTGTTTTTCCGCGCATATGCTTCCTGCAAATATGCGCAATTCAGGACTTTTTCCATGAGAGAATTGGCCGTGTAATAGTAATGATTACTGGCTTCAAACCCGATCCGCGAGTCCGCGGTCATGACGCCATGCAGGGTTTTTGCCAGCTCCATTTCCTCGGCAATGATTGCCGATATTTTCCGGCCGGCGCGGCCGCGCAAACGGACGAAGGCAGTCTGCAGGCAGACGGTCCGGAAGTGACAGTAGACCGCCGTGGTGATTCGCAGTAATTCCTCAAGTTCTTGCTTGCGCCGCGCCCCCGGCAATGTCAGGGCTTTCCGCAGCCGGCGGAACCCTTTTTCCCATCCGACGCATAATTTTTCAAACTGCTTTTCAAAAATTGCGCGCGGATAGATCGCCCGCCAGGATGTCACATCGTCATACGGAATGCCGACCATGGTTGCTTTGTAACGGGTCGGTTTTGCATGGAGCAGGTTGGCCGGTCCCATGTTCTGCGGGGCACAATAAAGCACCGCAACATGAAAGGGAAATTCGGCAAAAGCCCGGCTTAACAGTTTTTGTCCCTTGCGCACATAAGCCGCTGCCCGCGGGCCGAAGTTCTCGGCTATTTGCCCCGGGGTGCGGCGGAACAGTTCCATATTCCCGCCCGGATATCCACCCAGCGTCCAGTTGGTCATCACGCCGTTCACCCCGCATTTTTTCAGGTTCCGGAGATGTTTTTCCACGAGATCCGGGACCGGAACAAAAGGAACCGCCGAGCATTCCCAGCTGTTGTTGATCTGGATTTTGGCGATTGTTTTCAGCCCGCGCCGCCGGGCATGCGCCCACATCGCTTTCGCCCGGGCGGACGGGCCGACCTGCGAGATGGAATAATCCTTCACTGAACTTCTGATTCCACCGGCGCTTATCGGCGTGCCCCATTCGCTGGTGCACATCAATTCCACATTGTTCGGCAGAAGGTCCAGGGCCGCGTGTTCCCATTCCGTCCTCCAGGCCCAATCCCATACAATCACGCGGGCCGAAGGATTAGCGCGGTGAATCCCGCGTTCAATGACGCGGTTCACCTCGGCAATGACTTCCGGCGCCGGCCGCTTTGAACAACGCGGGCATTGCCGGACCTGGCCTTTTGAATGACAGTTGGTGGGGTTTTCCGACATGGTGATGGTAAAGACCCCGGCCAGGGCGGGCGCTTCCGTAAAAAGACGCGCGCTGGATTTTTCCAAGAACTCAAGAACAGGTTTTCTGGAAGTGCAGAAATTTGCCAGTCCCGAACGGGGATATTCCGCGCCTTTCAATTCGGGATGATGCTTAAAAAATTTTATTGGCAACGGGCGCGGTTCGTTAAGATAAAGGTAAATTCCTATGCCGTATCTGGCCGCCCGTTCGGTGAGTTTCCTCAGGCTTGCCAGCCGTTTTTCCCAGCCCGCGGAAAACTCCGGCGCAATTTTCCAGGGAATAAGACTGTAAAGGATTCCCTGCAGCCACACGCCGTTAATGCCATATCGTCGGTAACAAGCCAGCAAATCATCCGGGTAAGGATCAAGCGCCGGCTCCAGAAGCGGGTCCCCGTAAACCGCCGCATACGAATACGCCAGCCTTAAATCAAAATTATCATAACGATCCCTGCCCGGCTTTTGTCCTCCGCCCCTCTTGTGAAATTCAGCCAGGAAAGCGAATGGTTTTTCGCCGCTGTTTTCCGGAACGGAAGGAAAATGCTTTTTAATTGTCGCTTTGATTTCTCTCGTGCGCGCGGCTTCGCCGCCAGTCAGCGGCCGGTAATACACCGCCGGCGCGGCCGGCTTCAACGATCCCAGTTTGTGCCAGAGGAAATCATCCTCGCGCAATGTATAGGCCAGTCTTTCAGGAGTCCAGCCCAGCAGTTGCAGAAGCTGTTCATAGGGCAAAAGATGCCAGTTGCTGCGGATAATGGTGATATAACCGCGCTCAAGCCATTTCTTTTCAACCTCCGGCGGAACGCGCAGTCCCATTTCCCCGGCGGCAACCGTTATTTCTGTCTCCGTGGCCATTAAAACATCCGCCAGCCGTTTAACCGGCGTCATTTCCCAGTTGCGCCAGATTACCGCCTGGTGTTTCGTCGGGAAATGAGCAAATTCCAGCGGCGGCGGATTGGCGCCGACCGGCAGATCGACCATGTTTTGTCCTGACACTTTATTTCCCCTCCCTTGCTTTTTTAACATAAACGATGTTAAAGTCATTTTTTTTCTGATTTTTTTATCGGCGTTCATCAGTGTCCATCCGTGGTTGATTGTCTTGGGTTGCGGGCATAACCCGCTTTGGAACCTTTTCTGTAAACATACACACGTTTTTGCGTAGAAGTTTGAAGAAGACCGGCACTGCCGCCCTGGTCAGATTATATTTCTTCCGGACAGGCGCTGTTTAAGCCCCGTGCGGCGCGCGGCGGTATGATTGTTATGAATGGCTATGGCCGCGGCCTTCCTGGAGCCGACCAGGCAGACCAGTTTCCGCCCCCGGGTCAGGGCCGTGTACAGCAGGTTGCGCTGGAGCAGCTTGAAATGCTGGGTCGTCAGCAGGATGATCACCGCGGGATATTCGCTGCCCTGGGCCTTGTGAATGGAAGAGGCGTAGGCCAGGTTGATTTCGTCCATTTCGCTGAAATCGTAGACGACCTCCCGTCCGTCATAATCAATAATCACCTGTTGGTCCTCATGATTAACACTGCGAATCAGGCCGATATCGCCGTTGTAGACGTCTTTGTCATAATTATTGCGCATCTGCATCACCCGGTCCCCGGCGCGGTAGGTGCGTCCGAATGAAACGATCCCCTCGCCCCGCGGATTAATCGCGCCCTGTAAAACCGCGTTCAAATTGTCCGCGCCCAGTTCAAAGCGGCGCATGGGAGTCAGCACCTGAATATCGGTGCGCGGGCTCATCCTGAACCGGCGCGGAATGCGTTCCGCAACCAGTTCAAGCATCCGGGCGACAACCTGCGCCGGCTCGTTTTCCTCAATGAAATAAAAATCCCGGATAAAATCATTTTCACCGTCGCCGCCCAGTTCAAAAAATCGGCCGGAATTCACCAGGTGCGCATTGCGCACAATCAGGCTTTTCTCTGATTGGCGGAAAATTTTATCCAGCTTAATGGCCGGGAAAGCGCCGCTGTCAATCAGGTCGCGGAGCACATTGCCGGGGCCGACGCTCGGCAGTTGGTCAGCATCGCCGATCAACAGGAGGCGCGCCCGGCCCGGCAAAGCCCGCAGAAAGCAATTCATGAGCACAACGTCAATCATGGATACTTCGTCCAGAATAAAGACATCGCCTTCCAGTCGTTTGTCGGCGCCATATTCAAACCTTTCAAGGCCGGGTTGGAATTTTAACAGGCGGTGAATGGTCGTGGCCTGATGGCCCGTGGCTTCTTCCATCCTTTTGGCGGCCCGGCCGGTGGGCGCGGCCAGGCGCACCGCCATCTTTTTGGCCGAAAAAATGTCCACGAGCGCCTTGATAATCGTGGTTTTCCCGACACCCGGTCCGCCCGTTATGATGCCGACTTTCTCGTTAATGGCCATATTGAGCGCCGCGGCCTGCGCCGGCGAGAAGGAAATTTTCATCCGGCCGGCGGCCCATTCCACCGCGCTGGCCGCTTTGATGCGGCCGGCGTTTGAGACGCTGTCCTCCTGCAAACGTTTTAAATTGGAGGCGCAGCCCGTCTCGGAATAATATAAAGCGGGCATATAAATTTCCGTGTTTTCGCTGATAAGGTTGCCCGCGGCCAGTTCCAGTCCAAGCGCTTCTTCCAGCAGATTGAATCCGATCTCCAACTGTTCGCCCGTTCCGGCCAGCAATTCGTCCTTGCCGCAATAGCAATGTCCTTCCTCGGCCATGGTTTGCAACATATAAGCCAGCCCCGCCCGCGCGCGAACCACCGATTGCATCGGGATGCCCATGTTCATCGCAATTTTATCGGCCGATTTGAACCCGATCCCCCAGATATCGGCGGCAAGCCGGTACGGGTTCTGCCGGAGAACGGCGACCGCGTTATCGCCGTAAGCGTTGTAAATGCGGGTGGCCTGCGATGCGCTCACCCCGTTTGCGTGAAGAAAAATCATGATGTCGCGCACCGCTTTCTGTTCAAGCCACGATTGCCTGATCCGTTCGCGTTTTCTGCGGCCGATTCCTTCCACCGATTCCAGGCGCGCCGATTCCTCGTCAATCACCCGCAGGGTGTCCGTTCCGAATTTTTTAACCAGCCGTTCGGCCAGCATCTCCCCCACCCCCTTGATCAGACCGCTGGCCAGATATTTTTTTATCCCGGAAACGGTCCGCGGCTCAATACAGACGATTTTGTCCGCGTTAAACTGAACCCCGTGCGTTTTGTGGCGTGTCCACCGGCCGGAAACCTGCAGGCGCTCGCCCGGCCAGATGGCGGCGCTGGCGCCCACCACCGTGATTTCATCGTGTCCGGCGTCTGGTTTCAGCGAACAAACGGTGTAAGCGGTGTTCTCATCGCGGTAAATGATTCTTTGAACGGTGCCGGAAACGGTTTCGGCGTTATTGGAAGGAGGGGCATTCATTTCGCGCCGTATATTTATGAGTTGTCCTTCCGCGGGGGGGTGTCCCGGGCTAGCGGACGAAACGGCGTCCGCGCCTTGCCTACAACGAAGGGATTGGCATGCGCAAGTCAATATCTCCGCCGACAGGGGCCGCAATGAAATCAACCGGCGCGTTTTTTTCGGAAACGGCTCCCGATCCGCTTCGGATTTCACTGAGCCGCGCGCTCAATGCCTGGATTGAGTTTTGCTGGCGCCGGAGTGTTTCGCGGACGGTGGTTGACAGATTTTCCGGGCTGTTTTTCAGGAGCTCGGAAACATTTTTTATATTCCGCTCCAGCTTGGCGACTTCTTCCCGGTTTAAAGCCGGCGGAATTTCCATAACGGACTGGTCAAGCAAATTGCCCCAATTTTCCGCGGAAGGAGCGGCGGTTCCATTGCCTTTTCCGCCGGCCATCATGCGCCATGTTTGTTCCGCGAACTGGCGTTCCACCCGCAGTTGGACCAGCAGTTGCCGGGCAAACCAGATTCCCGTGCCGAGCACCGCGAACAAAAAAACCAGAAAAAAAAGACCGATCTGGAGAAATTCAACCCGCGCGCGCCGGCGTTCATTGATCAGGATTTGTTCAATAATCTGCCTGACCAGTTCCGCCCCCTGGGAGGAATTGGCGGCCGCCGGCAGCCGTTCCTCTTTTGTCAGATGCAGGATGTTTTCGCCGTCCTGGCTTTTTTTTTCGCCGTTGCTCATGTGTTGAAGGATAAGTGTATGCAGCCGATATTGAATGTCAATAAAGTTTATAACGCTTGATTTCTTTCCGCGCCGCATATATATTTTCCGGTGTTCGCAAACGCACGGGTGGCGGAATGGCAGACGCGTTAGTTTAAGGGGCTAATGCCAGCAATGGCGTGCGGGTTCGATCCCCGCCCCGTGCACCAGCCCGGCAGTTTTTTTCTTCTTGCGGCAAAAGCCAGTCCGCCGGCCCGCCGCGCAAAAGGCGGTTGCCGGTGAGAACGGCGGTCCGGCCGCCGCGCATGATTTTCAGACAAGCCTATGAAAATCCTCATTGCCAGCCGGAACAGGCACAAACTGGAGGAAATCCGGGCGATTTTCAACATGCCCGGGGTTACCCTCGTCGGCGCGGATGAAATTGAAAACCCGCCCCCGGTGGTTGAGGATGGCAACACTTTCCAGATCAACGCCGTCAAAAAAGCGGTTACCCTCGCGATGTTTTTCCGCATGTGGACCATGGCCGATGATTCGGGACTGGAAGTTGACGCGCTCGGCGGCGCCCCCGGTGTGTATTCGGCGCGTTATGCCGGTGAACCGGTTGACTATGCCGCCAACAACGCCAAGCTCCTGAATGAACTGGACGGCATTCCCGTGCGGACGGCGCGCTTCTGGTGCGTGGTCGCCCTTGCCAGCCCCTCCGGCCGCGCGCAAACCGTGGAGGCAAAATGCGAAGGACGCATCATCAACGAATTGCGGGGCAAGGAAGGATTCGGCTTTGATCCCCTCTTTGTGCCGGAAGGCTATGACCGCACCTTTGCGGAAATGTCCGCTCCGCTCAAAAACATGATTTCCCACCGGGCCGAGGCGTTCCGGATGGCCAGAGAAAAATGGGGGTTTGTGCTGGCCTCGGACGACATTGAATGGCCGCGCGTTTTATCGCCGGAACAGCGCGCCAAACAGCGCCGGGCAAACGACTAACCCGTTTATCGCACGGGGGCAAGACGGCCGGGGCCGCCAGACAATGGTTGTTTTTTTTTCCGTCCCGGCCCCAGTTCAAGGCGCACCAGCGCGCCGTTATCGTCCGTTTCCAGCCAGACCGCGCAGTTTTCCAAATTACCTATTCCTTCCAGCCAGACGCGGACCGCCTTGAGAACTCCGGCCGGGTCCCGGCCGGCCGCCGGCCGGTTGTCGGCGCGCATGGCAAGGGCGCCGGCCATGAGCGCGAAACGGATTGCCTTGCCGCCCTTGTCCGGATCAAACCAGAGAAAAGCGTTTCTTTGCCGTTCGGCGGCCTGTTGCAGCCAGCCGTTGCCAGCCGCGGCAACGGAACCGGGAACATCCGGCGTTTGAAACTTGAGAAGCAGTTTCCGCAATCCGGCGCTGTTGCTTGCCAGCAGCAGCCATCCATTGTAAACGGCAAACGCCGGGCAGTCCTCGGCCGAGAGCGAATGCAGCGCGCCGCCGGAAGTGGCTTCAATCGCGAAAAGCGGGCATCGCCCGGCCGACGGCAGGTTTGCGTTCAGAATCAGGCCGGCCCGGTATTTGCGATTGATGAAATCCAGCAAACCCGTAACCGTTGTTTTTGCCTTTTCCTCCCGAACCCCCGAGACTGCCAGCAAAAAGGTCGGCACTCTGATCCTGAAAGGATCGCGGCCGAACCGTCCGCTATAATCATCCGTAAAAATCATCAGCAAGCACGCCTCGTTCGTGCCGGAAGGCGGCGCGATAAGCGGCATGATTTCCCGCGCCCATTCCGGAGAAATTGTCCGCTTGATGCCTTCGGCCGCCAGCGCCGCGGGCAGCAAGACCGCCGCCGAGGGGGAGCAGGCGCACATTTCCGCGGCTCCCGCGCGGGCCTGATTCCGAAGCAAATAACGATCAAAGCAAAAATCCGGCTCAAACCTGACGGCGGCCGCGAGATAATCGTTTTTCAATTTCCCAAGCGACGCGGTTGCCCAAACCGATTGTTCCGGCGGGCAGCGCCGCGGCGTCATGCGCGCCCGGATTTCATCCGCCGGTGGATTTTTCAGCGTCCGGCATTGCCACTTGGAAACGATACCACCCCGGCTGTCGCAAATCCGCATTAAATGCGCTATATCGCCGCGGTCCCGGGAAAACGAGGCGATTAAGACGCCGTCGTGAAAGGCAAATGAAAGAAAATTGGGATGCCCCATGAATGGCACCGGTTCCTTTATGGTCCATAATCGGTGTCCGTCGTACACCCCCAGCGGCGCGATATCCGGCGGGCAATAAATCCAGAACAGCCAGCGCAAGAGCGTCGCCCATCCCCCGATCCACGAGGAAATCACAAGGACGGGCCGGCCGGTCCGGTTGAAATCGGGAACGTACGCCCAGCATGTTGTTTTCGCCGCCAGGCGGCCCGCAATCATCCTGTTTTGAAAAAAATTTGCCGCCGGGAAATGCGCGCTGTCCATGACCGGCTTGAGAAAAACATTTGTCTTCAATTCCGGCAGACGCGCCCCGAGTTTATGGTGCGCACCGATTAAAACCGCATCGGACGGTATCGGGCGCAGTAGCCGGAGACGGTCGGGAGGCGTCCGGAGAATAAAGAAAACAAAAAAGACGCCGAGCGACGCGATTAACATCCATACAGCCGGGCGTTGTTTGCAGGTAACCCGCATGTTCATCATGTTTTCCAAAAGGCCCAGACGGAATACCCGCTCCGGCTATTTTTTTTGCGCATGTTTCGCAATGCGGCGGCGCGCCGCATTGCGAAAACATCAGGAGAGCTGCAGGGAGCCCGTCAATTCTCGGACGCTTTTCAGTTTGCAACGGACCAGGTAAGCCTCAATCCCCTTGACAACTTTCAAGATTATGCCCGGGTCCGTGAAATTCGCCGTGCCGACCGCCACCGCCGCGGCGCCCGCAATGATAAAAGCCAATGCTTCTTTCTCCGAGGTTATTCCTCCCATCCCGACGACCGGTATTTCTACGGCCGCAGCCGCCTCCCAGACCATTTTCAAGGCGATCGGGTGGATTGCCGGCCCGCTCAAGCCGCCGGTAACGTTGGCCAGGACGGGTGCGCGCGTTTCAATGTCAATCGCCATGGCCGGGAAGGAATTGATCAGCGAAATAACGTCGGCGCCGTTTGCTTCGGCAATCCGCGCAAATTCGCCGATTCTGGTAACGTTCGGGGAAAGCTTAACGATCAGCGGCAGTTTCGTTTTCCGGCGCGTTTTGGCGACAACTTCGGCCGTCAGGCGCGGGTCGGTGCCGAAGGCGATTCCTCCGCGCTTGATGTTGGGGCATGAAATGTTGACCTCCAGCCCTTGCACGCCCCGCACCCCGTCAAAGCGCCCGGCAACCTCGGCGTATTCCTCCGCGCTCCTTCCCCAGATATTGACAATCACGGGCACTTTGTATTTTTTCAGGAAAGGCAGGTGTTTTTTCGTAAATCCGTCAAAACCTGGATTCTGCAGGCCGATGGCATTGATCAAGCCTCCGGCGGCTTCAACTATGCGCGGCGTTTCATTGCCTCTTTCGGGCCGCAAGCTTATGCCCTTGACGACGAGCGCGCCCAGTTTGTTCAAATCAACCAGGGGCGCGTATTCTTTTCCGTAGCCGAAGGTTCCGGAAGCGGCCATGACCGGATTTTTCATCGCAATTCCGGCAAGGTTGACCCGCATATCCGGTCCGTTTGTCGCGGGCGCGTCTATTTTTCTTTTTCCCATTTGCCATTCTCCCAGACTATCTGACGGCATTCAAAGACCGGCCCGTCGCGGCAGACCCGCGCCCATTTCCAGCTTTTCCCATCCTTCACTTTCTGGACGCAACCCAGACATGCCCCCACCCCGCAGCCCATGCGCCGGTCCAGCGAAAGCCATGCCTTTTGTCCGTTCTTGACGGCTATTTCGGCAACCGCCTTCAGCATTCCCATCGGGCCGCAGGCATAAAGCGCCATTTGGCGCATTTTGCTTTTTTCAGAAAGATATTCTGTGAGGATATCCGTCGCCAGTCCTTTTTGACCAGCCGCGCCGTCTTCGGTCGCAATTTTTACCTTCCAGCCGATTTTTTTGAAATCATCAGCGCAGAGAATATCGTCCGCCGTCGCGCCGCCGATAAAAATTATTCCCTTTTTGCGAGCCTGTTGCGCAAGCAGGTAAAGCGCGGCGGCGCCGTATCCGCCGGCGGCGAGCAAGGGAAAGGTTTGGGACGCCGGCAGGGGGAACCCGTTGCCGAGGGGGCCCATGATGCCGGCCCGGTCGCCCGGCCGCAGGCGGGCCAGTATTTGCGTGCCCCGTCCGACGATCTTGTAAAGTATGGCCAGGCTTTTTTTTCCGGTTT
This sequence comes from Kiritimatiellia bacterium, assembly GCA_028715905.1. NCBI lineage: Bacteria > Pseudomonadati > Kiritimatiellota > Kiritimatiellia > Kiritimatiellia bacterium. The sequence continues at coordinate 8,845 of JAQUQV010000011.1, read as the reverse complement.
TGAATACGCTGAAAGGCCGCCGCAGGACAAGCTCGTTGCGCTCATCCACGCGCAGATGGATGAATTGTCCCGGCTTGACGCGCGGCGCCACTTTGGACGAGGCAAATTCCAAGACGCGATAATCGCCGCCGAGGCTGCGTTGTTCAATCACGCTTGCGGTTTCAGTTTGCAATGTTTTTCTCCGTATCCGGCAGGACGGCGTCAAAAACGCGCAGCATGTTGCCGCCCAGTATTTTTTGGATATCGGCGTCTGAATAACCGCGCTGAACGAGGCCGACCGTAAAGAGGGGAAAATTGCCCCATGCCAGGCTGAGAAGCTGCTCTTTCTTATTCCAATCCGGGCTGAAGAGCGGGTCGTCGGGCGGCCAGAGCGACTCAAAACTGCGCCGGCTCTTCGGATATTCGCCGGTTAATTGAGCGGACAATTCGTTGTCCGGCCTGGAAGGCGATAAGTTTTCGCAGACATCGGTGCCGATGGCGACACAATCCGGACCGAAAGTTTTCGCCATGTAATCAATATGATCAAGCAAGGCGTTGATATCCCCGTTTCTTCCCAGAAAAGCCGGCACGGCGCAGATGCCGATTACTCCGCCGCCATCCACTATCGCCCGGATAACCTCGTCCGGCTTGGAACGGATATGCCGGTTAAGGGCGGCGCAGACCGTATGGCTGGCGACGATCGGCTTGCCGGAAACCCGCGCGGCTTCCAGGCTGGTCCGCCAGCCGGAATGGGCCACGTCCACAATAATGCCGATACGGTTCATCTCCCCGATCACCCTTCGCCCGAAATCGCTCAAGCCGCCGTTGGCCGTTTCCGCGCAGCCGTCGCCGAGCATATTGCGCCGGTTATAGGTCAGGTGCATCATCCGGCATCCCAACTGGAAGAAAATCCCGATATATCTCAATTCGTCTTCAACGGAATTCCAGTCCTGAACAATCGGAATTCCGTTGCAGGTGAGACAAAGGCAGTGTTTTTGCTCCTTTTTGGCCCGGAGAACATCGGCCGGAGCAAGCGCCTTGGAAAAAGAGTCCCTCATCCGGTCGGTAACATAAATATAATGGGCCAGGCGCTTTATGAGGCGCATCGGCGACTGGCCTTCCTCGCCGGCATTGCGGAAGACACACGTTACGCCTGCGGCGTCCCACATTTTCCTGAATTCGCGCGATTGCGCGGCGTCGGCGACATAGCCGGTCATGATCGCATTCTCGCGCATATCCTGGATCTCATTGGGCGAAGCGCCGGCCCGGATAGCCGCGAGTATTTTTTCCGCTTCCATTTCATGCGTGCCGCAAGGCCCGAACCCGTAACTGTCAACCACGACCGAATGGCGGTGCAATTCCAGGCCGTGCTCCAAATCTTTTTTGGCCGGGGCAAGGATTTTTAATGCGCACTGGCGGCTCGTCTCAAAAAACGAATTGTCTTGCATGTTGTTGCAAACCTTTCATGCGCCCGGCCAATGCTTCCCCCCCCCGGCAAAACTACCGGGTGCCGCCTTCCGCGGGGCATTGCTCAAACTGTTTTTGACATGTTATGTCCCGCCCCCGATGTGTCAATGCCATTTTTTCCCATTCCCAAAAAAGAAAAGCTGGACGGCCGCCCGAATTAAGTTTATTTTCCCCTCCCGTTCATGGCGGCATGAATGAGGAAAGCCTGTGAGTTGATGAAAGCAATAGAAGCCAGACGCCTTTCAAAATGGTTTGAAGCATATCTGCGGAAGTTCGCCGGAAAAGACGGGAAATTGCCGCCGATGTTGCAGTTAAAACTGGACCACAGCCGGCGCGTGGCCGCGGACGCGGCCGCCATCGCCCGCGACTTGGGCTTTGATTCCGGAGATGCGCGCACGGCCGGAACGCTCGGTCTGCTCCACGACGTCGGACGCTTTGTCCAGTTTACCCGCCACCGGACATTCCGCGACGATCATTCCCTGGACCACGGGCGGCGCGGCGCGGAAATCCTGGCCGCAAGCGTCCCCCTGGCAACCTGTTCCGACCCGGACCGCCGCCGGCTGACGACCGGCGTCCTTTACCACAACAAAATGAATCTGCCCGCAGGACTTGCCCCGGACGTCATTGATTTTGTCAGGCTGATCCGCGACGCCGACAAGCTGGATATTTCTTTTGTCCTTTACCGCGCCTGGAAAAACGGCGACTTACTGCGCAGTCCCGATATAACCTTCCATGTCAACCTGGAAGGACCACTGAATCCCGGCGCCCTGGAGGAAATTAAACGCAGAAAGTCTGTCTCCATGAAAAATGTTAAATCGCTGCATGACTTTTTCCTGCTCCAGTTGTCCTGGGTATATGATTTTAATTTCCGTCCCTCCTACCAGCGCTTACTGCGGCGCGCGTTCATTGAAAAAATTGCCGGGGTGCTGCCGCGGACAAGGGAAATAACAAGCCTGATTGCGCTGGCAAGAAAACATGTGAAAAAACAACTGGACAGCGCAAAACCGGTTGTTTTTAACCGCCGTTGATCCACGCCATGATTTCCGGCGGAAGGGAGCGGACTGCTCCAATCACGGCGCGGACCGGCTGTTTTTCGCCGGGAATTTCAACGGAATCGCCCGCGCGCCGGCCGGTCAAAACTTCGGCCAGTTTGGAGCGGCATGAAATTATTCCGAGTTTTTCATCCGAATCCCATTCCCCGAGAATGTGATAGACTTGGCGGTTGCCGTCCGGGATTTTCAGTTCAACGGCAGTTCCCGGTCCGGCCGCCTCATGCGGAAAACCGGCGAAATCAGCGCCCCTGACCTCGGACAGCATTTGTTCCAGCTCCGCCTTCCGACGCATGAGCAGTCCCTGCATTTCCTTGGCCGCCTTGTATTCGTAATTTTCGCGCAGGTCGCCGTAACTTCTGGCCGTGCCGATTTCCATGCTGTTGCGCGGGATTTCCTCCTTGATGATTTTTTCCAGCTGAGCCTGCCGCTCGCGATAGACGCGCCAGGACGTTATTTTTTGATGGACCGCGCCGGACGGCGGCGCGCCGAAAACCGCGGCCAATTCGGGGAACAGGGGAATAATTTTTGCGGCCACCCTGGTTTTATCGGCGCCGGTCAGGCCGGAGATGGATTTAAACCGCTGGACGTAATCAAGGCGCGCGGCCGCCGCCAGGGACTGGAGCATTTTTTTTGCAAGCGCCTGGTCTGTAAAAATATTGCGCAATAACTGTCCGGTCTCTTTCCTTTTCCCCGCGGCGGCCGCCTGCTGCAGGGCGTCCAGGGCAATTCGGGCGAAAACTTCCGGCTGGCAGACATGCGCGCCGCCGTCCTCCTGAAGATCGCGTCCCATCCACAGGACCATATCAACGCCGGTTTTGCCTTCCCGGATAAAAACGCGCAATTTTTCATATGCCTGTTCCTGCCGGTTATGCTGGCGGAAATGGAGCACAACCTCGCCCAGCGCGGAAACCGGCAGGCACGGCATGATTTGCAGGAGTGTTTCCGCCGCCGCCGGCGAATTTTCGCGGAGATATTCAAGGAACGGCCGGATAAGCCGGACGGGAAGGGAAGAAAGCGCGGAAGCGAGAAATTCCCGCCCGCTGTAAAGAGCGCTGTGGAAAGCGTCGTCATCAAGGCCGGCGGCCGCGGCAAATAAAAGCGCCCGGACAACGAGGTCGCGCCGGTCCGCCGCCGCTCCCCGGATAACGTATTTCAAGCGGTCCGCCGCCGCCTCTTTCATTTCCTTGTCCAGACTGTGCGGCGGAATTTTCCGGCCAAGAATATCCAACTCCTCCAGTATGCGATCTCCGTCGCGCAGGGCCAGGAAATCGCGGAGCCAGCAATTATCAAATTCTTTTGTTTCAACCATAATTTTCAACGGGCCATTGCGGCCGGCCGGCATCCGGATCAGCGGATCGCGCGCGAGTTCCGCGCGGGCCGCAGCCCAGAACGAGCTCCATTCATTTTCGGAGATAATCAGGCTGGTTGTCAAAACGCGCAATTGCGGCAAATTCATTTCGCCGAATTCAGCGATCACGGCTTTTACCGCCGCCGCCGGATTGTTTTTCACCCACTGGGCAAAATTTGCGGGATCGCGCAGCTTGCGCGCCAGGAAATGATCCTCCTCCAGCGGCCGGACCGATTCCGCCGCGTAGCCGAACGCGAGGCGATGGGCGCGCTTGTTTTCAAAATCTATCACCAGTTTGCGGTCAAATTCATCTATTCCGGAAATAATTCCCAGCCCCCATGTTTTTTCGTAACAGCATTTCCCGGGCAGTAATTTGCGCAGGACGCGCAAGCGGCGCAGCGCCTCCTTGGGTTCTTTTCCGGAAAAAAAACCGCTTTCCTCAAGAAAGGCCGGCATAAAACTTTGTCCGCGGAACGTTTCCTTCAAAACTGCGGCGCAGGCGGAAGCGTATGCATCGGGATCCGTCTGCCAGGCGGCGCGTTCTGCAAGCAGGAGGATCAGTTCATCCCCGGCCTGGATTTTCATGAGCGCATCCTCCAGCAGCTCCGCGCAAGCCTCGGCTTTGTCCGTCTGATTTTTTCCGGCAAAACGGAGGATTGCTTCCAGTAATTGACGAAAGCAATTTTTCGTTTCCGGCAGACGGTTAAGAAACCATTCCTCCAGGGCGGTGTCCGGCAGATTCTGCGGTGAAACCGCCGTTGTCATGTTCACGTCATTTTTCATGCGCGGCATTATGACAGGCCGGGCGGCATTTGCAAGTTTCAATCACCGTGTCCGCGGGGGGAGGCGAAATTTGTATTAGGTGAAGCAAGCCGTTGATCGGCGACTTACGGAAGATGAACAGGAGCCGGTCCAAGGATTATCCAGCCACATTGAGGTATCACCCAGCAGCGCGGTGGTTACTTATTCCTGGGGCGATTTTAAGCACGATCCCGAAGATGTGCTTGTCCGATATTTTGACGCGCACCTGTATCTGGCAAACTGGGGCAGCCACAAAAACATTCATTACCGTTCATTACATTGTTCTATACATTCTCTACTTCTGATGCTCGATTTTGACGCACCAAGATGCAAGCTTTTCTACTGCCATTTGATGAAAGCTGAAAAAGCTTTATTTTCACACTTAAAGCCGTATATTACTATTTTATGAAACAACGGATACTGCCCGATATTTCTATCCGAAAACATCAAGATTGAAAGTTAAGCCAACACGTTCATTGCCCACATGAAAACCAGAAACACACAGACCGGCCGCGAAATCCAGCCGCCCAACACCCACAACTGGCACACCACGGACCAGGATGAAATCAACCGGCGAAAATGGCGGGCACGACACGAATCGTTCCGCATCCGGGCAGTGGAAAAATTCCATCCTGTATTTTCAAACTTTCACGTAACTTCGCTTAGCGGTATGGACTATCAGGTCGAAATCCGCGACTTGCGCCGGCGGCAATTCTCATGCAATTGCGTGGATTTCAGCATCAACGGCCTGGCTACTTGCAAGCACGTGGAAGCGGTTCTTAATCACCTGAAAGCAGTCGCGCCGCGGGTTTTCCGTCAGGCTCTCTGTAATAGTTCCGGACGCATGGATATAGTGCCGGACATGGAGCGCCGCTCGATTCGGGTGGAACGCAATCTTGACAAACTGCCGCGCAAGTTGCGCCGTTATTTCGATTCCGAAGGACGTTGCGCGCCGGAGGATATGCACGAGGCGCTGGCCGCCTTGCATAAGGCGGACGGCCTCATGCGCGTGTCGCAAGACGTGGCGTCCTGGTTGCAAACCCTCGAACGCCTGGAGGAACGAAAACGGTTGCGGCGGGATTATGAGCAAAAAATCCTGTCAGGCGAATATCCTCAGCACGAAACCAAATTGCCGCTTTTTCCCTACCAACGCGAGGGCATGCTGCACCTGGCATTCACCGAACGGGCCCTGCTGGCCGATGAAATGGGACTGGGTAAAACCATCCAGGCCATTGCCGCTTGCGCCTTGCTCCGGCGTATCGGCAAAGCGCAGCGCGTGCTGGTGGTCACGCCCGCCTCGCTGAAAACCGAATGGGAGGACCAGATCCAACGCTTCGCCGACCTGCCGCTCCAGATCGTCTTCGGCAGCCGCCATGCCCGGCTTGAAAATTATGCCCGGCCGCCGTTCTTCACCATCGTCAACTACGAACAAATCGTGCGCGATGTGATGGATGTCAACGCGCGGCTTAAACCAGATATCGTCATCCTGGACGAGGCGCAGCGCATAAAAAACTGGGATACCAAGACAGCTCAGGCCGTGAAACGCCTCAAGAGCCGCTATGCCTTTGTGCTGACCGGCACTCCTCTCGAAAATCGGATTGACGAAATCTATTCCATCACGAGTTTTCTTGACCCGTCCATACTGGGTCCGCTCTTCCGCTTTAACCGCGATTTTTACCGGTTCGACGAACGCGGCCGGCCCGAGGAGTATCAGAATCTGGACAAGCTTCATCAACGCATCAGGCCGGTTATGTTGCGGCGCCGCAAAGCGGACGTGGAGACCGAACTGCCAGGCCGCACAGACCAGCATTATTTCGTGCCGATGAGCGCCGGCCAGCAGTCGGCCTATACCGATCATGAAGCGCGGGTAGCCCGGCTAATCAGCACTGCCAAACGCCGTCCGCTCACCCGGCAGGAGCAGGATAAACTCATGCGCGAATTGGCCATGATGCGCATGATATGCGATACGAATTATATTCTTGACCCCAATGACCGCGTTTGCCCGAAACTGGCGGAACTGGACAAGCTTTTTGACTCCTGCCTGGCCGAAACCGACGCCAAAATCATCGTGTTTTCGGAATGGGAAAGGATGCTGGAACTGGTCCGGGATTTATGCAAACGGGAGAAGATCGGTTATGCCTGGCACACCGGCTCGGTTCCCCAGCGCCGCCGGCGGGCTGAAATCATGACCTTCAAAAGCGATCCGGCCTGCCGCGTTTTTTTGAGCACTGATTCAGGCGGCGTAGGACTCAACCTGCAAAATGCCTCTGTGGTGGTCAATTGCGATCTGCCCTGGAACCCCGCCAAGCTGGAACAGCGCATCGGCCGCGCCTGGCGTAAATTCCAGACCAAATCCGTCACGGTCGTCAACCTGGTCGCCGAAAAAACCATTGAAAGCCGCATGCTTGAAACCCTGGCCGCGAAAAAAGGCCTGGCCGACGGCGTGCTGGACGGCCGGGGCGATTTTGCCGAAATCAAGCTAAAAGGCGGCCGCCAGGCCTTCCTGCAGCGTCTGCAGCAAATCATGACCGCACCGGTCCCGCTTTCGGTTGAAAAACCGCACATTGCCGCATTGCCGGCTGACCGCGCCCTCGGTTTTTCCGAACGCGCGGCCGCCTTGCTGCAGCAGCGGCTTGTGGCGTGCGAGGAACAGTTCCCGGCGGAAGGCGCTCATTCGGTGATGATGGTGGTCGTGGACCGCGACGCCGAATCGTGGCGCGAGCAACTCGGCGCCTTGCATGCCGAATGGTTCGGCAAAGACAAAACCGATCCTCTGGCGCCTGTACGTCTGCAAGTGATTGACCGTGCCGCTGCCGAAGCCTTAAAACAAATGGCCGAACTTGGATTAATTGCAACCGCAGTGCGCGCCACGCGCCACCTCTTTCCCGTGGAGGCGGAGCATGCCAGGCCGCTTACACCGGAAGAACAGCGCATCATTAGCGATCTCCGTAAAAATGCGGCGCGCAAACTCAAGGCGGCGCGCGCTCTGGCCCAGGCGGAATTGGCCGACGAGGCGCATATTCCGCTGGCCGAGGCAGTGTGTCTTGTAGCCAAGGCAAAGGCCGCGGAAAAACGCTGGGAGGAGCCAAAAACCATTGCGGAGGCATTGACCGGTCCGCTGGCGCACGTCTGGGGCGCGTCGCATCCGGAACTCATGGTTTTGGCCGAAGGCCGTCCGCCCGCCACCCTGCCCATGTTGTGCGACAAGCTGGAATCACTGGTTGCAGATGATGGAAGATGAGCCTTATTAAACAGCCATGATACCGGCCATGACTGTAAATGGCAGAATACGCGCTTTGTATTCGGCGATTTCGTAAGCGCGATGTGTTTCGTTCCCGCCCGCCAGCAAACTCAAAGCCAGGGTGGTTTTACCGACCTGCCGCGGTCCGCCGAGAAATACCATTTTCTCGCCAAGATCTTCAATTCTGCCTGATGCACCAGGATGCGCAGGATGGCGTCGAGGACCGCATCCAGATGCCGGCCGACATCCTCAGCCAGAAACCGCAGGACAAAATAGCCGTTTTCCTGCAGCAGAGCGTCCTTGCGCCGGTCACGGCGATAGGCTTCGGCATCCGAAAGATGCTGGGGGCCGTCGAGTTCTATCGCAACACGCTTTTCCGCGAAAAGCAAATCCACCTCCATGCGTCCGTGTCCATCAAAAGGAATCGGCAAATCGGCATTGAGGCGGAACTTCCCCTGCGTTGCGGGCAACGTTTCCAGCCGCCGATACAGGAATGCCTCCGTGGCGCTCCGCGCCCGATCCGCGCCTTCGGCGTCGCGTTGAAACGCGCGGGTCGCATGCACAAACAGGTTGCCGAGATGCGAATCCACTCCATCGCGGATCAAACGTTGAACGCTGGCGGCGTAATCTCTTTTCCATTCCGGCTCAATTGGCAAGGGCGCTTCCGCCGGCCACCCGGGCACGGCACTGGCCGGCAACAGAATGGAGTATCCAATCGCTTCGTATCCCACATGCGTATTCCGGTTGATTCCGGCCACCGATTCTGATTCAAACCGGCCACCTATTCCGGTCAAATCGGCCACCCCCCCTTGGGTAATGGGCGGAGGTTGAAAAAAAGAGATAGCGGCGCTGGATAACAAAAGCCATAAAGGTTTCCGAAAGGAGGCCAAAAAATGGCAAGAGAAAGGTTATCCATGCGAAAAATCACGGAGGTATTGCGATTAAATCAGGAGGGGA
>JAQUQV010000010.1 GCA_028715905.1 Kiritimatiellia bacterium | reverse complement strand
GAGGCCGGCCAGACAGGCGCCGATGCCAAGCAGGGCCGAGAGCAGAAAAATCACCGGCAGACGGAACGACAACAAACGGGCCGTGTTGGCCGGATTGACCAGGAGGGCGAAGATCAGCAATCCGCCGATCATGTCCAGCGCTGCGCCGACCGTCAGGCCGCCCAGCATGATTATGCCGTAATACACAAAAGCGGCCGGGATTCCGCTGGCCGCAGCCAGCTCGCGGTTGAAAAGAACGGCAATTATTTCCTTGTAAAAAAGCCATAAAAAAAAGGCCAGCCCCAGAAAAACGGCACCCAGCATGCCGACCTGTCCGGATGTTACCGTGAGCAAACTGCCCCACATCAGATTCAGGGCCTCCGTTTTCGGGCCGGGAATCATGGCCATCAAGATGAGCGAAAGGCCCATGGTGGCCGAGAAAATAATGCTTAAAACCACGTTGGAGGATGCCCGCGCCCGTTCCGCGAGGGGGCCTACCGCCAAACCGGCCAGGGCGCATGCGATCATGGCCCAGACAAGCGGGGATTGACCGAGCAATAAACCCGTGATGGCCCCGAGAAATGCCGCGTGCGACATGCATATTCCCAGGAAGGGAATCTGCATCAACGTCAGGAAAACACCGATAACGGCGATGCTTCCCCCGCCAAACACGCAGGCGGCCAGCGCGTTCCGGAAATATTCCTCGCGGAAAAGCTCAATCATGATTACCCCGCCAATCGCCCAGACTGCCGTCAAATTGTTTCGTTCCCCCGGCCAGGACAATTGCGCGCCGGCATTCGGCGGGAATTCCGGCGATATCATGCGTGACCATCAGGATCGTAAAACGGTTTTGACGGTGCAACTTACCGAGCAATTGCAGGCAATCCCGCCCGGCCGATTCCGAAAGGTGGGCTGAAAATTCGTCCAGCAAAAGCAGCTCCGGCTCCTGACAAATGGCGCGCGCAATCTGCACTTTCTGCCGTTCGCCGCCGGAAAGCTGGCCGACGGGCCGGTCCAGAAGCCGCCCCACCCCGGCCATTTCAGCCGCCTCTTCCACGATGCCCCTATCCCCGGCCCCAAGCCGGCGGCCCACGCCGATGCGCGCGCAGCGGCCGATGGCAATCACCTCGCGCGCGCTGACCGGCATCGTTTCGTCAAAGGGCAGCCACTGGGGCACATAGCCGATCCGCCGCTGCAAAGCGCGCCGGTTTCGCCAGGAAATCTGTCGTCCGAAAAGAATAATAATTCCGGACGTTTTTGGGGTAAGACCGAGTATGGCGCGCAACAATGTGGTCTTGCCCGCGCCGTTGTCGCCCAGGACAACCGCGAATTCTCCGGCGGCAATATCCAGAGAAATTTTCCGCAATATGCTCCGTCCTTCCAAATGAACGGAGAGATTGGAAATATTCAGAGAGTGCTTCATCACCAATCCGTCTCTGCAATGAAATTTTGCCGGCGACGGCCGGCCAAAGCCGGTTCGCGCGTCACGGTTCAGGACAAGCGCAATCGCACACCGCCATGACATTGCTTCTCAGGGAAACCGCATAGCTGGCCCGGCCGGAAGAGTCCGGCTCGGGAAAATTACTGATGACGGCCAGCGGCAGATCAAGCTCGCGCGCCAGCGTCTGCCCCGTCTTGCCGCTGCTCTGGCGGTTGTCAATTACCAGCCGCGCGCGCGCATCCCGCGCCTTTTGGATAACCTCCTGCAGATTGCGCAACGACAAATCCTCGTCACGTTTATATTCGGCCGCCACCATCAGCCCGGCCCACCCCGCGTAATCCGCGCTCATGGCGGAACAGACCACCGGCACGTTGCGCGTTTTTTCCAGAAACGGGCGCAGTTCCTTTTCAAGGGAATCAATACGCCCGCAATGAGCCGCCAGCCCGGCACGGATAATTTCCGCGTTCCGCGGGAATCTTTCCGCCAGAATTTTTGCCGTCTGTTCCGCCGCCTTTTTCTGGACGGCGGGAACCATCCAGTTGCCGGGCACGGCAACGGCGGTTATGGGCGCATAAGATTTATCATTTTCAAAGGCGGAAAGAAACTGCTCGTAACCATGCCGGAGAACAAGGTCGGCCCGCCTGATTTTTTCTATATCACTGCGCTTCAGCTCAAAATGTCCCGGGCACATACCCCACGGCACGATTGTTTCCGGCCGCAGCGTGCCGCCGGCCAGCGCTTCCACCAGCGCGCTCAAATGCGTGGTGGTGCAGACGATAACAGGAGACGGCGCATTGGTTTGCCCCCTGGCCGCAGGCGCCGCCAGAAAAACAACCGCCCAAATGAGAAATATGATCTTCCGTTGCAACATGACATGCTTTCGCGAAAAAGTTTGTCCGCCTGGCGGAAAACATTGACAACGATTCGCCGGCCGGCTACCCAAGCTCCGCCGGAGGGGCTTCGCCTAGACAAGTTTTGGCCAGCGGTCCGGCCGCCTATATGCGCATACGCAGGCCCGCATAACCCGTAATGCCCGGCAGCGGATAACCGGGAACCTGTTCGTAAGTTTTATCAAATAAATTGTCAAGGCCGGCGAATATTTCCATGTATTTAACGACGGGATAAGCCGCCTTGACATTGACAACGTAATAATCGGCCACTTTCGCGATAGCGCCGCCTGAAAGAATGTCGCTGTCATATAAACCGGCAATATACTGCACTTCGGCCGAAAGACGAAGCTTTTTTACGGTGTATTCGGCCAGGAAACTGACTTCATGCTCCGGAATACCCTGGCGGTTTGCGTACGGATTGCCGGTCTTGGCGTCGTCAATATCGGTATAAGTATAGGAAAGGTTCAGACGCCCGGATTTGACCGGCCGCGCTTCCAGGGCCAGTTCCACGCCTTGCATGTCAAAGGAGCCTGAATTTTGATTAATGCTCTGGGGCGGCGGGGTCGGGTTCGGAACGATCTGGATCATGTTGTGCACCTGCTGGCAAAACGGCGTGACTTCCACGCTGAGAACGGAGCCGACCGTCTGGATCAAACCGACGTCATAGCCCCAGATATCCTCCGGCTTCAGGGTTTCATTGTGGGCCGGGTAAAGATACAATTCGCTGAAACGCGGCTGGCGGAACCCGCGGGCAGCCTTGGCGCGGAGCGTGGTTGATTCGGTCAGGTGCCGCAGCAAGCCGATGTGCGGCAGCGGCTCAACGCTGCGGTCAACGTTGTCAATATGACCGCGCACACCGAGCGTGTTCACCCAGCGCCCCCAGGTCATCTCATTGAAGGCATAGAGATCGTTGTTCTGCTGAACACAACTGCCGAAATTCATATATTTGGCCGGCATGTTTTTCCGGGCCCATTCCACCCAGTCGTCCTGCGGCCGCGCCCACAAATACTGGTATTCGTAACCGACCGTGGGCACGCATTTCAATTCATCGCCCTCAAAAATTGTCCTTGAATATTCCGTCTTGGCGCCGAGCGTGTAGTCCCTGGAATGCCAGTAATCATCAATGCTCGGCATGTTGAAATTATGATTGCCGAAAGTTTGATAAGCCATGACGGAAAAACGCGAATCGTCCCATTTGCCGGAGAGACTGGCGTCCCAGGAACCGCGTTTGTATTGCCGGGTGTCGTTATTGACATACGGGGCATTCTCCGGCCCGGGGTCGTGCCCGAGGTCCGCGAAATACTGCCCGGCCGCTTCCAGCCGCCAGACATCGCTCAAATCCTGCCCCAGGCGCAGCGAGCCGAAATCGGCGCCATATTGCCCGTTGGGCCGGTAACCGGCGGTCTGTTTGTGGTCATAAGCGGCGTAATAATCAAAATTTTCTATCTTGCCGCCGTGGCGCACAACGCCGCGCAATGAGCCGTAACTGCCGTACTGAATGGAACCGTCCGTCTCAAAGCCGGGATCATGCCGGCGGCGGGTGATAATGTTGATAACACCGCCCATGGCGTCCGTGCCGTAAAGCACCGATTCCGGACCGCGCAGGACTTCAATCCTTTCCACGTTGGCAAGCGGCAGGGTTTGGGACACCGTGCATCCAAAGAGCGACATTTTTTCGGGCCGGCCGTCAATCAGCGTCTGGATGCGGCGCATGTTTGATCCCAGGCCGCGGATGCTGGTATCCTGACGGCCGTATATGTTGTCCCGGCGCACGTAGACGCTCGGCTCCGCGCATATGGCGTCCATGACATAATCGGCATTTAAAACGTCAATCTTTTCCCGATCAATCACGCTGACGGCCGAGGTGATATTTTTGATTTTGTTTTGCAGGCGCGTGCCCAGCACCACGATTTCATCCACGCGCAGATAAGTATTGGTGTCCGGCCCGGCGGACTGGACGGGGAACGCGTTGGACTGAGCCCGGCCGGCCGGCGGACAGCCGGCCAGAGCCAGCGCTCCCAGAAGAACGGTGCAAACAAAATTCCCGCCTGCAAAACAATGCTTTTTCATCCCGATGTTTTCTCCTTTATTGCTGTGTTTGTGCGGTTTTTTTGCGGGTCGGCAAAAAAACGGTAATACGATTTCACAAATCGTAATATAACGCAAGCAAAAAAAATATAAAGGCCAGAGGTCTGAACAAGTAGCCATCAGGGCCGCGTCAAGAAAGCCGGAGAGTGATAAAAGGCGAGAGGAGTGCGGTTTAGAGGGCAACAGAAGCAAGATTTGGAAGGCTTTGCCCGCTGCGGGCAGGCCCGGAAGGCGGGACAAGACCATTTTCGGGCAGACTCCGGCCGATGATTTTCGGGAGCAGTAAAGACGTTCCGTGTCGTCTGTTTCTAAAGGAAAGCCTTCCACGGTCTGCGCCTGCGGCGGAACCCGAGGGGGGAAAAGCGCTGCTGAGCAGCGCTGAGGCTTTTTCTTGAACCGTCGGCTGATTGCCTTTGAGGGTGAAGAGGTAGTCGCCCCCCTTCTCCTGAACCACGAAATGCGCCGCTTTTTGCTGGGCCTGCATGGCGTCTGCCGTAACCACCACCCCAGGGCTGTGTTACCCGTGGTGGTAACACAGCCCTGAAATGGAGCCAGCTGTCGGATTTGAACCGACGACCTGCTGATTACAAATCAGCTGCTCTGCCAACTGAGCTAAGCTGGCTTTGATCAACAATGACAGCATTTTTAAGCGGTTTTGATAAATCTTTTTTTCTCGTTGCCACTGTTTTGCAACACTTTGCCACACTTTTTACTTGCAACCCCTGTTTATCATACCACGCTGTCGTCTGAAACAGATAGAAACTTTAAACGAACGAAGATTTTATGGCAAGAATTTTCAAAAGAACGGGAAGCGATTTTTATTACGGCCGGTTCAAGATGGATGGCAAGGAACATTGATTATTGATCGGCGCCAGAACCTTTATCGGGGGCTTTATCCACTTCGCCGAAACCATCTGGCAGATCATTTTCGAGATCCAAGAGTCCGAAAATATTTAGACCAGTCCTCGAGAAAATCCTTCCTTTTCTTACATATCCACTCAAGGAACCAGAGAGATGCATCGCCGAACAGGGGTTCGGCTCCTACCCCCGATTTTGCGCTCTTTTGCGGCAAGTTTGAAATTCCTATGCATTTATTTAGAGCGACTCTGACTACTGACGTTTTATCAAAGAAAAAAGTCAAAGGTGAAACTTTGGCAAAAGATACTCACCATCGGATTGCCTGAAATGGCCGGAATGAAAACGGATATTCTTCCGGCGCTTATTCTTCAGCCCGATTCGTAAAACCCGAATATTGCACGAAATTCGTGCAATATTCGGGCATTAACAGTCCGAGGATAAGGCAAAAGCGGAAGAATGAATTGTGTCCGGTCGAGCTACATGAACCCTACTTTACCTGAACGGCGACGGGCCAGACGGACGGAGCTTGGCGGTAATATTGAAACTCAATGATTTGGAAAACGAGCACCGCCAGCATGAGCGCCACGGCAATCGCGGCCGACACCGTTACGACCATCCGCCAGCGTTCAGGGGAAAGGATTTGATTAAAACTCATATTGCGAAAGTATTATGCCTGCGCCTGCGAAAATGTCAAATAAATATTTACCTTAATTTTGCGCATGCATAATTTTTTGCCGAAAAATTTTTATTGCATAAAAAGAGATATTTGCTAAATTTAAACAATTCTGATTGCGGGGTGGAGCAGCCTGGTAGCTCGTCAGGCTCATAACCTGAAGGTCGCTGGTTCAAATCCAGCCCCCGCTACCCTGCTCGGCGCAGCGCGCGCATGGGCTCCTTTTCCCGCGCGGCGATGCGCACGAGAGGCCGCGTTACAAGACACATGCCAAACGCCATACAATAACGGAGGTCATTAAAATGATTTTAACGTCATATCTCAGGACGAGCCCGCTTGCCGCCTTGATTTTCTGCGGCCTGGTTTGCGGATGCGCGGCGGAAGACAAGCCCGGCGCATCCCAGCCGGCCATCGCGCCCGCGCCGCCGCCGGTTAAAAACATTTTCCAGCCGACCGCGATTGATCCGGCCCAGATCCGCAAAAACATGCAGACCCGGGCGGAATACGAGGAAATGAACCGGAAGGTAATCGCGCGCATCAACGAGCTCTATGAAAAAAATCCGGAAATAAAGGGCTTGCAGGGAAAAATGCGGGAACTGCAGGAAAAAATTGACGCCCTGCTGGCCGAAGACAGCGAATTGACAAAGCTTAAGGAAAAATCGCGGGCCATCGCCCCGGAAATCCCCGCCATGCCGCCCAGGTTCGCTCCGCCGGCCACAAACGCTCGCGCGCCGAATCTTACCATCAAACCGGAGGCGGAATAAAGAGCGCCGGTCGGTTTTCCGATATTCCGGTTGTCAAAGCGGGGTAATACGTGCCACATCGCACTTTTTCTCTCAACGAGGCCGCCGAATATCTGCATCTGCCACAGGCCGATATTGAAAAACTCGTGCGGCAGGGGGAAATCCCCTTTGAACACAAGGGGCCGCGACTGGTTTTCCGCAAAATTGATCTGGACGCCTGGGGTTCAAGACGCATCCTCGGGCTGAACGAAAAAAAACTGTCCGATTATCACAAAACGACTTCCGTTAAAACGGACGCCCTGTTGCAGAGCCACGCGATTATTTCCGAACTGGCCAGGAAAACTGTCATCCGGCTTGACCTCGCGTCTAAAACCAAGCCCTCCCTGCTGCGCGACATGACAATTCTGGCTGAAAAGAGCCTGCTCGTGTTTGATGCAAGAGATCTTTTGCAGAGTTTGGAAGAGCGGGAAAAGCTGTGTTCTACGGCCCTGGCCGATGGATTCGCCCTTCTGCATCCGCGCCATCACGCCCCCTACATGTTTGAAGATTCCTTTATTGCTTTCGGAAAAACGCTCAACCCGATACCATTTGGCGCCCCGGACGGCAGCGAGACCGATTTGTTTTTCCTGATCTGCTGCCAGAATGACCGTTTGCACCTGCACGTGCTGGCGCGTTTATGCCTGATGTGCCGCCAGAAAACATTTCTGCTGCAGCTCCGGGAAGCCGGAACTCCCGCCGAAATCCGTCTTTGCCTGCGGGCCCGGGAACTGGAGGCTATCAAGCAGACCGGCGCCCCCGCAGGGTTGACAACCCGGGACACGGGAATTTCAAAACATTGAACAAGCAACCTCCGCTTTGAACAAAAAAAAACGAACCGGACTCGGAAGGGCGCTTTTAATGCGGAAAAACAACACGGCGGCCGGAGGGCCGCGTGAAATGCAATGATTTCAAAACACGACAGCCAAGTTGTGATTACCAGCCGGGCAAACGCGGTTTTTAAAAGATTGTTCAGCCTGCAAACCTCAAAGGGCATAAGGGAAAACGGCGTTTTCCTGGCCGGCGGCGAAAAAATTGCGGAGGAAATTTTAAGGGATAATCGTCAAAGCGTCATTGCCTTGATCCGCACTCCGGACATGCCGCCCGGCCGGGCCGGCGCGGAAGAAATCATATTTTCAAAAGAAAGATTCAGGGATCTCAACCTGCTCGGAACGTCCGGGCCGTTGCTTGAATTGCGCCTTCCGGCAATGGCGCTTTTCAACGCCGCGGCGCCCTGGCCGGAGGGGTGTTCACTCTTTATACCGTTCGGCGACCCTGAAAACATCGGGGCCGTCATCCGCTCCGCGGCAGGGCTGGGAGTCGGCCGCGTGGTTTTACTGCGGGAGGCCGCCTGCCCTTTTCTGCCGCGGGCCGTGCGCGCTTCAGCCGGAGCGCTTTTACGCATGCGGCTGGAATCCGGCCCGGGACTTTCGGAAATCGCGGCCCTTTCCGCGAAAATCCCCTTTTATGCGCTGGATATGGGAGGCCGGCCGCTGACAAATATCATCTGGCCGCCGGTTTTCGGTCTGGTGGCCGGCATGGAGGGCGCCGGGCTTCCGGCCGGGATCAAGGCCAAAGCCGCGCCCGTATCCATTCCGCTTGAAAAGGGAGTGGATTCACTGAACGCCGCGGCGGCGGTGGCAATCGCATTATGGGACTGGAAGGCAAAAAATGTTCCGCCTGCTTCAGACCGGAATATTCAGCGATAAAACCGACGAGTTCTTTTCAAGCCCCTCTTTTCCCTCCACGCCCGACACATCTATTTTGTATTTGCCGCAGAAACAGGAGGCGCAAAAATCAGACGCGTTTTTGAACGGCGACATCAGGCCTTCCAGGCTGAGATAAGCCAGACTGTCGGCGCCGATAAACTTGCAGATTTCGGCGGTATCTTTCCCGGCCGCGATCAATTCGGTTTTAGTCGCGAAATCAATCCCGAAAAAACAGGGAAAGGCGGCCGGCGGGCTGGAAATGCGCATGTGAATTTCGCGCGCCCCCGCGGCACGCAGGGTGGACACGCGGCGGCGCGAAGTGGTTCCGCGGACAATGGAGTCATCCACGACGACAACGCGCTTGCCGCGCACCACGTCGGCCACCACCGCCAGCTTCAAATCAACGCTGTCGGCGCGCTGTCCGGATTTGGGCATTATAAAAGTGCGGCCGATATAGTGATTGCGGATAAAGCCGTAATCCAGCGGTATACCGCTGCCGCGGGCAAAACCAAGCGCCGCCGAATTGCCGCTGTCGGGGACGGCGATCACGACATCGGCCTCAACCGGATACTCCTGGGCGAGACGCAGACCCAGTTTGCAGCGGATATCGTGGACGTTATACCCGAAAACGACGCTGTCCGGCCGCGCAAAATAAACGTGTTCAAAAACGCATTGGGCGAGCCCTTCCGGACTGGGATCGGCGAAAGCAAAACTGTTCAGACCGGTCTGATCGGCCACCACCAGTTCGCCCGGCCGGACGTCGCGGATAAATTCGGCCCCGATTTGATTCAAGGCGCAGGTTTCGCTGGCAAAAACATAGCCTTTCCCCAGCCGGCCGATGGAAAGCGGCTTGAAGCCGAACGGGTCGCGGGCGGCCATGACGCAATCCCTGGTCATAATTAAAAAGGCAAATGCCCCTTTTAATTCGTTCAGGGACCTGGCGACGCGCCGCGGGCGGTTGCGGAACATCGGGTCGGCCAACAGATGCACGAGGACCTCGCTGTCGGTGCTTGTCTGAAAAATAGCGCCGGCTTCCTGGTACATCCGGCGCAGACTGCCGGCATTAACGAGATTGCCGTTATGGGCGATGGCCCATATGCCGTCGGAACATTCAACGACCAGCGGCTGGACGTTCTGCGGCAGATTGGAACCGGTGGTTGAATAGCGGACATGGCCGATGCCGATGTGTCCCGGCAGGGCCGCGCAGGTATGCCTGGTCAGAACGGAGTCAACCAATCCCATTCCTTTGCTGGAACGGACGCATCCTCCATCGCTGACGGCAATCCCGCATCCCTCCTGACCGCGATGCTGGAGCGCAAAAAGCCCCTGATATATAAGCATCGTCGCGCGGGGAACATCATAAACCCCGAACAGTCCGCATGCTTCGCGGGGCGCGGCATGTTCATTGTGTTTTTTCATGCTATACGTAGCTTTCATTTAAATTTTATATCCGCCGTTCAGTTCCGGCTGACCCATGGATTGCCGCGCAGATAAAACCGCCAGGGCCGCAAGGCATCCTTCCCGGCGTAGTCAACGCCAATGCGCGGGACCGCGCAGATCATTTCCGGCGAAACCCGCCGGCCTTCTTCCAGCCAGATTTCGTTTCCCAACAGGCTGACGCCGGAATGCCGGCCGCAAATGCCCAGGGCCCGGGCGAGCATCGCGGGGCCGGAAGTCAAACCCGCGGCCCTGTTTTTGCCCCGCCGTTTAAGCATCAAGGCAAGCCCCGCAACCGGCTGAATCGCCCGGATCAGGACCGCATGCGGCACGCCTTCAATGTTGGTGATGACATTAAAGAGCCAATGAAGTCCATAACATAAATACACATACGCCACCGGCCCCGGGCGGTACATCACCGCCGTGCGTCTGGAAATTCTGCCATTATAAGCATGCGAAGCGCAGTCATGAGGGCCGGCATAAGCCTCCGTTTCAACAATAATGCCCCCGGTAACCGCGCCGCGGTTTATCCTGGTGAAAAGGCCTTTTCCCAGGAGTTCCCGGCTGATTGCGACCACATCGGGTCTGAGAAAAAATGAGGCCGGCAGTTTCTGACGTTTTTTGTTGATCCTGCAAACCCGATTTCTGAAATAATTGTTTAAAAAACGCGCTATTTCCCCATGGTCTGGATAATCCCGATCATGGGCATGAACATGGCGATGACGATTGTGCCGACGATCAACGCCAGGAAAATAATAAGAATCGGCTCTATGACCGAGGTCAATCCATCAACCGCCGCGTCCACCTCGGTATCATAGGTTTCGGCAATTTTAACGAGCATATCCGGCAGGCGGCCGGTTTCTTCGCCGACGGCGATCATGCTCACCACCATGGTGGGGAACACGCCCGATTGTTCCAGCGGCGTGGCCACCGATTCGCCTTCCTTAATGCTGTCATGAATGGACTGCACGGCCTTGGCAATGAACTCGTTGCCGGCCGTATCACGGACAATATTCAACGCCTGCAGGATCTGGACGCCCGAATTCAGCAGAGTGCCGAGGGTTCTGGTAAAACGCGAAATGCCGACCCGCAAAACGAGGGAGCCGACAACGGGCATTTTCAGCTTGACGACATCAAACCAGTAACGGCCGATTTTCGTCCGGACGATGAGGTTGAAAACCACAATGATCCCGGCCAGAACGCCGATGACCACGGGCGCGCGGTGCATCAGGCTTTCGCTGGCGTTAACGACAAACTGCGTCAAGGCCGGCAACGGCGCGCCGCCCAGCAAATCCTTGAAAATTTCCGTGAATTTCGGAACAATTTTGATGAGCAGAAAAGCCAGAATGCCGAGCGCCATGGTTAAGACCACGACCGGATATATCATGGCGCCCTTGACCTTGGTCTTGATCTTTTCGGCCTTTTCAATAAATTCCGCCAGACGGCCCAGGGTCAGCTGCAGCACGCCGCCTATTTCCCCGGCCTTGACCATGTTGACAAACAGCTTGTCAAATATTTTCGGATGCTGCCCCAGCGCTTCGGCAAAGGTGCTGCCGCTTTCAACCGCTTCGCATAATTCCCCGGTCATCCGTTTGAGGCCCGCGTTTTTTTCCTGTTTTTGAATGATTTGCAGGGCGCGCAACAGCGGCACGCCGGCGTCAATCATGGTCGCCAACTGGCGCGTAAACACCATTAATTGTTTCCGGCTGAGCCGCACCGGCAAGAGACCGGCGAGCGAGAAAGAAAGATTAAGCGATGATTTTTGCGGACGGGGAGCAGGCGCGGCGGCGGTCTTGGCCGCGGGAGAGGAAAAATCCGTGATGGTCGCCGCCGTCAATCCCATTTCCCTGAGCCGGAGCAGGGCGGCGGGGCGGTTCACGGCTTCAACGATGCCGTTTTTTTCATTGCCTGCCGAATCAGTTGCGGCGTATTTGAACTTCGGCATTTGACACGCTCCCGTTTAATTGAATTCCGGCTTTTTTCGCCGGCAACGGACCGTCAGGAGGCGGCCGGTTTTTTTTCTTCTTCCGCCGGCTTCTTTTTCGTGCGATCCATCTGGCTCAGTCCAACCCATTCCAGTATGGCCTTGGGGGAAGCATCGCCCCGTCTCAAACCGGTTTTCACCATGCGGCAGTAACCGCCCGAACGGTCTTTATAAACCGGGGCGAGATCGGCAAAAAGAATTTTAACCGCCTGCTTGTTATGAAGGACCCGTAGAGCGCGGCGCCTTGCGGCCAGGGTGCCGCTCTTGGCCATCGTCATGGTCCGCTCGGCCAGCCGGCGGGCCACCTGCGCCTTCCGCGCGGTGGTAACAATCCGGCGCTCTTTGATCAAAGCGCAGACCAGGCTCGCCAGCAGGGTTTTCTGATGGGAAGAACTCCGGCCGAAGCGGCTTGATTGTATTCTATGTCGCATTTAGCACAGCCTCCTGGAAACGTTAATATCCCTCATGCTCGCTCGGCGGAGGAGCCCGCCGCCAGCAACTCGGGATCAAATTTCATATTTAACGACAAACCCAATTCGCGCAGTTTGTCAATGATTTCCTGCAGCGATTTTTTGCCGAAATTCCTGTGTTTCAGCATATCCGCTTCCGATTTCTGGGCCAGTTCGCCGACCGAAAGAATATTCGCGTTATTCAGGCAATTGGCCGCGCGGACGCTCAGTTCTATTTCGTTGACGCTCATGTTAAGTTTCTTGCGCAATTCATCCTGATCGCGGTCAACGATCCTTTCCTTCTGTTCAAACTCCAGCAAATCCTCGTCGTAATTCACGAAAACGTCAAAATGATGCCGCGATATGCTGGCGGCCTGGACCAGGGCGTCATCCGGCGTGATGCGGTCGTCGGTCCATATTTCCAGGATAAGTTTTTCGTAATCCGTGCGGCGGCCCACGCGCGTATTTTCCACCGCAAAATTGACCTGCCGCACCGGCGAAAACACGCAGTCCACGGGAATGCTGCCGATTTCCTGTTCATGCTCGTTTTTCCACTCCGCGGTTTTAAAACCGCGGCCGAGCGATATTTCCAGCTCCGCCTCAAACTTGGCGTCTTCGGCAAGGGTGGCGATATAATGCGAGGGATTTAAAACTTCCACGTGCTGATCGGTTTCAATATTGGCGGCCGTCACTTCGCCCGGGCCGCGCATTTTTATCATGAGCCGGCGCGGAGAACGCGTATACATCCTGAAAAGGACTTTTTTAAGATTGAGGATTACGTCGGTAACATCTTCAACAACGTTGGGCAGGGCGGAAAACTCGTGAAAAACGCCCGCGATTTTAACGGAGGAAACCGCCGCGCCTTCAAGCGATGAAAGGAGAACGCGGCGCAGCGAATTCCCGATGGTGTAACCGAAGCCGGATTCAAACGGCTCGGCAATGAATTTGGCATAAGTGCTGGTGGCCGTCTGTTCTTCCTTGACGACCATCTTCGGCATTTCAAATCTTCCAATTTTTATCGCTGTCATTCAATTAATCCTTCCGTATAGTAATAGCAGGGAACGCATCGCGCAGACCGCACGGCGCAGAGCATACTGCGGGCCGGCGCGCGGCGCGCGGCAACGCTCTTTTCACAACAACGCTTTTTCCCAATGACCTCACCGTTTTGAACACAATTCAACCACCAACTGTTCATCCACGAGAGGGGCAATTTCATCCCGCGTGGGAAGATGCGTTATTTCGGCATGAAAATTACCCCGATCAACCAGCAGCCACGGCGAAACCGATTTGCCTTCCATGGAATCCAATGATTTTTTCGCAAGATCGCGGCTGTTTTTCTTGTTCTTGACGTCAAGGCAGTCTCCCGGTTTCAAAATCATTGAGGGGATATCGGATTTCTTCCCGTTGACTTGCAGGTGCCCGTGGAGAACTAGCTGGCGCGCGGCGCGCCTTGAACGGGCGAAACCAACCCGATAAACCAGGTTATCCAGGCGCATTTCCAGCATTTGCAGCAGTGTTTCGCCGGTTATGCCGCGGTGCCGCGCGGCCTTCTGGAAGAAAATCCTGAATTGATTTTCCTGTAATCCGTAAAAACGGCGCAAGCGCTGCTTCTCGCGGAACTGGCGGCCGTAATCCGACAGTTTTTTGGATCTCTTCTCGCCGTGCATGCCCGGCACTTTGCGTCCGGTTTCAATCGGGCATTTCGCCATATTGCATCGTTCGCCTTTCAGGAAAAGTTTCATCATTTCCCGGCGGCAGATACGGCAAGCTGGTCCTGCATATCTTCCCACGTATATTATCCTTTCAACTTCTTGAGATTTCGCGCGAACAAACCAGAACAACTTTTACATTTTAAACCCGGCGTCTCTTGCGCGGCCGGCAGCCGTTGTGCGGCATGGGAGTAACATCCTTGATAACCGTGATCACAAATCCGGCGGACTGAAAAGCGCGAATGGCGGATTCGCGCCCCGAGCCGGGCCCCTGAACGCGCACTTCAAGCTCCTGCATCCGGTACGGCGCCACCATTCTGGCCGCCTCCTGGGCAACGACCGTTGCCGCATACGCGGTGCTTTTCCGCGCGCCTTTGAACCCCATCCGGCCGGCGCTGCTCCACGCCAATACGCCTCCCTTTAAATCCGTGATGGTAACATGGGTGTTGTTGAAAGTCGCGTTAATATGCGCAATTCCGGCGGGCACATTCCGCACGGTCTTGCTCCGCGCCGCCCGGGCGGTTTTGGCGGCCTCAGCCGCGGCCGCATTGGCGGGCTTATCGG
Organism: Kiritimatiellia bacterium; assembly: GCA_028715905.1. Taxonomy (NCBI): domain Bacteria; kingdom Pseudomonadati; phylum Kiritimatiellota; class Kiritimatiellia; species Kiritimatiellia bacterium. The sequence continues at coordinate 37,818 of JAQUQV010000010.1, read as the reverse complement.
CCGGGGCGCTTTTGCTTTCGCCGGCAGCGCCCTGGGACTGGGCGGCCTTGTCTTCCACCGCCGCCTTGTTTTTCTCTTCCCGTTCCCGGCGGTCTTTGTTTTGCGCGGCGCTATTGTCCGCTTTCTTTTTATTATCGCTCTTGTCCGTCATTTTCAACCATCAGCTTTCTTTAAGGCGGCCGGGCCGCGGTCAAAATTAAGCGCCGGCGCGCGGCCGGCGGCTAAAGAAAATTTGATCATGCCTTTGTATCCGACTTGGCGACGGAGCGGGCCTCGCCGCGAACAACGCCCACGGTTTTCCGCGGGCCCTTGCGCGTCCTGGCGTTCGTATGAGTGCGCTGGCCGCGAACCGGCAACCCCTTGCGGTGCCGCAGACCGCGATAACAGCCGACGCTCATGAGGCGCTTGATATTCTGCGACACTTCGCGCCGCAAATCGCCTTCAAGCACATAGCCGTCCTGCAGAATATTGGTGATTTTAGTTATTTCCTCGCCGGTCAGCAGGTCCGCCCGCTTGTCCGGATTGATATTGGCTTTCCTGACAATTTGCTGCGCCCGAGACAAGCCAATGCCGTAAATGTAGCACAAGGAATACTCTAGTTTCTTTTTTCCCGGAATATCAATACCCATTAGTTTCGGCATAAAGGACCCTCGGCTAACCTTGGCGTTGTCTGTGCCGCGGATTGCTGCAGACAATATGGACAATGCCGCGGCGTTTGATGATCTTGCATCGCTCGCAAATTTTTTTGACTGAACTTTTGACTTTCATCGGAAGCAAGGCGCACTATTTTACAGATCGGCAATAAAAAGTGAAAATTTAGTATGTTTTTCCAAATGTGTCAACAAAAAGATAATTTTTATAAAGAAGTTAAAATCTCCGCTTTTTCGCGCCCCACGGCGACGGTATGCTCAAAATGCGCCGACGGTTTGCGGTCGCGCGTTACCGCAGTCCAGCCGTCGCCCAGAATATCCACTTCCGGCCGGCCCATGTTAAGCATCGGTTCTATGGCCAGGGTCATGCCTTCTTTCAGAACCATTCCTTTTCCCGGCCGGCCGAAATTCGGGATTTGGGGTTCCTCATGCATGCTTTGTCCGATGCCGTGTCCCACAAACTGCCGCACCACGGAAAATCCCGCCGCACCGGCGCAGTTTTCTATGGCATGCGAAATATCCGACAACCTGTTGTCGGCCGCCGCCTTGGCGATGCCGGCGTAAAGGGCCTTTTCCGCAGCCTCAACCAAGCCGATCACGGCCGGATCAGTAACACCGATCATGACCGTCCTGGCCATATCGCCGTAAAACGAATCCGCCACCACGCCGACATCAAGGCTGACAATATCGCCGATGCGCACCCGGCGCGGACCGGGGATGCCGTGCACTACCTCCTCGTTGATTGAAACGCAGATGTTTCCCGGGTAGCCGCGATAACCCAGAAAAGCGCTTTTCACTCCATGTTTTTTGATCAATCCGGCCGCGAACCGGTCAATTTCCGCGGTCGTCATGCCGGGGCAGATATAAGCCGCAATCTGTTCGCATATTTGCGCGGTCAATTTACCCGCGGCGCGCATTTTTTGCAACTTAAAAGAATCCTTTGCAATTGCCATTTCAATAAAACCGTTCAGCCCGCGGAGCTTGCCGGCGGCGGCTCCAGCAGCTTCATAACATCGGCCGCGGTCTGCTTCCTCGGCCGCGATGAATCAACCCGCGCCAGAATGCCGCGGCTTTTATAATAGGCGATCAGCGCCGCGGTCTGCTGTTGAAAAACTTCCAGCCGGTGCAGAATGGTGGCCTCCATATCGTCGGGTCTTTGCTCCAGCGCGCCGCCGCAATGGTCGCAGATTCCGCTCTTTTTCGGAGGGATATTATGAACATGGAAATTCGCCCCGCAATTACGGCAAACCCGCCGGCCGGTTAAACGCTGCAAAACCACTTCCTTCGCCACCTCCAGCAAAATCGCCCGGTTCAAAGACGCCCCGCGTTTTTTAAACTCCGCGTCCAGCAAACGCGCTTGATCCAACGTGCGCGGAAAACCGTCAAAGACATATTTGGCCGCGCCGCCGCTGTCTATTCTCTGCATAACGATCTCTATTATCAGGTTGTCCGGCACCAGCGCGCCCCGATTTATATATTGTTCGGCCTGGCGGCCGACCGGCGCGCCCTGTTTGATCGCCGCGCGCAGCATGTCGCCGGTGGAAAAATGAATATAGCCCGTTTCGCGGCAGACGTCATCCGCGATGGTACCTTTGCCGGCGCCCGGCGCGCCCAGAAGAATAATGGCTTGAATTGGCATCAGCGTCTCCCGCGCAATTTGCCTTTTTTCAGAAAACCGTCGTAATGCCGCATGACGAGGTGCGACTCAATCTGGCGCATGGTATCCAGCATGACGCCCACGACAATCAGCAGGCTGGTGCCGCCGAAGAAAGAAGCGACAATCCAGGGAATATTAAACTGCCGGGCCATAATGGTCGGAATGATGGCGATGATGGTAAGAAATACTGCGCCGGCCAGGGTTATGCGCGTCATGGTGCGGTCCAGAAATTCCGCGGTCGGCGTCCCGGGCCGGATGCCGGGAACGTATCCGCCGGCCTTCTTCAAGTCGTCGGCTATCTGGACCGGATTGAAAACGGTCGCCACCCAGAAATAGGAAAAGAAAAGAATCATCAGGCCGTACAACACGAGGTAGAGGGGCTTTTCCATATGAAACGCCACGGAAAGGTGCTTAAAAAACTCGCCCGGGAGCATCTCCAGTATTTTCTGCGGAAACATGAGTATGGCCGAGGCGAAAATAATCGGCATAACGCCGGAATAATTTACCCGCAGCGGCATATAAGTGCTCTGACCGCCGTAAACCTTGCGGCCCACGACGCGCTTGGCATACTGGATCGGAATTTTCCGCTGAGCCTGGGTAACCGCAATCGTGCCGGCGATGACCAGAAACATCATGATCAGCAGGCCGACCAGATGAAAGACCGTGAACTGGGCCTCGCCGCCGCCGACCGGCCGGAACATGCGGAAAGCCGCCTGCACCGCGCCGGGCAAACGGCTGATGATGTTGATGGTGATAATCAACGATATTCCGTTGCCGATGCCGCTCTGGGTGATCTGTTCGCCCAGCCACATGAGGATGACGGTGCCGGTGGTCATCGTCAGCACCGTCAGGAGGCGGAAACCGAAAACGGAATCAATATTGACGATTGAACCGACGTCCCGGCCGAAAATGGCGGCCGGGTTCTGGAGGGCCATCGCCATGAAATAGCCCTGGATGACGCAGATGATAACCGTCAGGTAACGGGTGTATTGCGTGATTTTCTGCCGCCCCACATCGCCTTCGCGGGCCAGCCGTTCCAGCGAAGGAACCACGGCCGTCATCAATTGCAGAATAATTGAGGCGCTGATGTAAGGCATGATGCCCAGCGCCCCGACCGCGCAATTGCTCATGGCTCCGCCGCTGAAAAGATCCACGAGGCCGAGCAGGCCGCCGCCGACCTGATTGGAAATATGCTGAATAAGATTCTGCAGTTCCGTGGCGTCCACGCCGGGCGTCGGCACAACGCTCACGAGGCGGCAGAGAAAAACGACGCCGAAAGTGAACAGAATCCGCTTGCGCAGTTCCTCTACTTTAAAGGAATTAACAAAGGCCGATAACATAATTCATTTCGCTTTCCGGTTCAAATTTCATCAATTTTGAACCGCGGGCATCGGGCGGATTAAACGCGCTGCGCCTCAAGCAAAACGCACTTTCCGCCGGCTTCCTCAATCTTCTGCCTGGCCGGCCGGCTAAACGCGTGCGCTTTCACAATCAGCTTCTGCTTGAGCGGGGACGAACCGAGGATTTTGACTTTCTTGCGCGCGCCTTTCAGCATGTTTTCCGCGCGAAGCAGTTCGGGCGTAATTTCCGCGCCATCCGCAAAGCGCGCCAAGCTCGCGAGAGCGACAACGGCATAAGGCCGCTTAAAGGCGTTCACAAACCCTCTTTTCGGAATACGCCGGATAAGCCGCATCTGTCCGCCTTCAAAAGCGGGTTTATGCTTGTGCCCCGAACGCGCGTACTGCCCCTTGTGCCCGCGCCCGCAGGTTTTGCCCTTGCCGGAGCTCGGCCCGCAGCCGACCCGCATTCCGGCGCGCCGGGCGCCTTTGACATTTGCCAATGACTGTAAAGTTAAGCTTGCCATTTTATATCCTGTTTTTTCCGCAGAACAAATCATGTCAGGAGGCCTCCGGGCCGCTCTCCAAAGCATGTAACGGTCGTTCGCGGTTGATGTTAAAATTTCTCCGCAAAATTGCCCTGTGTTTTAAGGGACGGGCCAACCCCGTGCGTTCCGCCGCGGGACGCTTTTACTGCAACTGGCGCAGCCGTTCCGATTCCGAGTTCGTCCTGAGATTTTTCAACGCCGCCACCGTGGCCTGCACCACATTCCATTTTTCATTGCTGCCGAGCGACTTGGCAATGATGTTATGAATGCCGGCCAGGTTGAGAACGGCGCGCGCGCCGCCGCCGGCAATGACGCCGGTGCCCGGCGCCGCCGGTTTCAGGAGAACAACGGAGGCGGAAAATTTGCCCTTTGTCTCATGAGGAATGGTGCCTTTTTCCAATTTGACGGCAAACATGCCCTTGCGCGCCAAGTCGCCGCCCTTCCGGATGGCATCCGCCACTTCATTGGCCTTGCCAAGGCCGTAACCGACCCGGCCGTTATGGTCGCCGACCACGACCACCGCGGTAAAGCTCATGCGGCGCCCGCCCTTGACAACCTTGGTGCATCGTTTAATGCAAAGGACGTATTCATCAACCTCGTATGTAACCGGCTGTTCCTCGCCGGTCAAAACATCATCAACTGCCCGATCCGTCAATTTTACGCTCATAACCTTATTCCTGTTTTTCGCGCCGCCTCGGCGATCGCCTTGATCCGCCCGGCGTAAGCCAGCCCGCCGCGGTCAAAGACAGCCTGTTTGATTCCCTTGCCGGCCGCCATTTCCGCCGCCTTGCGCCCCGCCGCCTCGGCCGCGGCTACATTGAGCTTGCTTTCATTTTTCAAGCCCGCCGTGGAAAAGGAAGCCAGCGTGCTGCCCGTCTCGTCATCAATGAACTGAATGTAGATATGCCGATTGCTGATGCAAACGCTCATCCGCGGACGGCCCGCGGACCCCCGCACCTTCTGCCGCAGACGGTTGTGCCGCCGCCGTTTATAATCAAGCCTGTTCTTTAATTTCATTTTAAGCCACCGTTTTGCCGACCTTCCGCCGGACGTATTCCCCCTTGAACCTGATTCCCTTTCCCTTGTAGGGCTCGGCCGGGAAGAGAGATTTGACGTGCGCGGCAAAATCGCCCACCCGCTGTTTATCCGGGCCGCTGATGGTCAGGTTGACGTTGTCATCCATTTTGATTTCTATTCCTTCGGGAATAGCCATTTCAACCGGCCGGGAAAAACCGAGATTCAAGGTGATTTTTCTGCCCTGGACGGCGGCCTTGAAGCCCACGCCCTGAATTTCAAGCGACTTGGAATATCCGCTGGCTACGCCTTTGACAATGTTCGCGGCCAGGCTGCGGTAAAGCCCGTGCAAAGCGCCGATTTTTTCGCCCTTGACTTTCGGGGAAATGACGATTGTTTTATCTTTGAGGACCGCCTCAAAAACGCCGGGAAGGCTCATTTTCAACTTGCCCTTCGGGCCGCTGACGCATACGTCCCGCCCCTGCAGTTGAACTTCAACTCCCGCGGGAATTTCTATCGGTTTTTTTCCAATTCTTGACATAACAAATATTCCGTTCGTTACCAAATGATACAAAGCCATTCGCCGCCGACTTTCTGCTCCCGGACTTCGCTGTCCGTAAGAATGCCCCGGGAGGTGCTGATAATGGCTATTCCCGTGCCGCTTTTTACCGACTTAACCGTCCGGGCGGCGACATAACGGCGCAGGCCCGGCTTGCTGATCCGGCGCAAGCCGCGGATTACGGGTTCGCCGTTCTCGCCGTATTTTAAAAACAAACGCAGCAGCTTGTTGTGTCCGCCGCCTTCGGCGATAAAATCATGGATGAAACCGTTGCGCTTCAGAATCCGCGCAATGGTTCCTTTCATCTTGGAGTGCGGCATTTCCACCGTGCGGGCCCGCGCGGAATTCGCGTTGCGGATGCGCGTCAGCATATCGGCAATAGGATCGGTCTGATTCATGATGAGTTACCAACTTGATTTAGTCACGCCCGGTATCTGGCCGATTGAGGCCAATTCCCGGAAACATATCCGGCAAAGCTGAAATTTACGCATAAACGCCCGCGGCCTCCCGCAGCGCCGGCAGCGCCGGTAAGCCCTGGCGCGGAACTTCGGCTTGCGGCTCGCCTTGACGATTAACGAAGTTTTTGTCAATTTAATCCTCCTTGCTTCTCCTTCCTGGGCGCCGCGAACGGCATGCCCAGCAAACGCAGCAAATCCCGGGCCGCGTCGTTTGACAACGCGGTTGTCGCAATCACGATATCCATTCCCTGCGCCTTTTTCACCTTATCAATATTAATTTCCGGGAAAACGGTTTGTTCCCGCATGCCCAGCGCGTAATTCCCGCGCCCGTCAAAAGCATCGGGAGAAACGCCGCGGAAATCGCGCATTCTGGGCAGAACGACGTTCACCAAACGGTCAAAAAACTCAAACATGCGCTCCCCCCGCAGAGTCACTTTCGCCCCGACCGGCATTCCTTTGCGCAGTTTGAAATTTGCGATGCTCTTGCGCGCCTTGCAGAGAACCGGATATTGTCCGGTGATAGCCGCCAGGTCATTCGCCAGCATTTTAACCGCGTCTTTCTCCACGGAAGAATTAATGCCCATGTTGACCACGATTTTAACCAGCCGGGGCGCCTGCATCTGGTTCGCATACCCCCGCGCTTTCATCAACTGCGGCCTGACTTCCTTCAGATACTTTTCTTTCAGCCTTGCGCTCATGATTTCTAATCAAATTTATGGCCGCATTTCCGGCATGTCCTGATTTTGCGGCGGTTTTCATCCGGTTGCCGTTTAATTCTGACCCCTTTTTTGCAATGCGGGCAATAAAGCATCAGATTAGCCAGGTTAATGGGAGCTTCTTTCCTGATAATACTGCCTTTCGGATTATCCTGACTTTTGCGCAGTGTTTTATGGACGAAATTGAGTCCCTCCACGATCGCGCAGCGCTTGCCCGGAAACACCTGGAGCACCTTGCCGGTTTTTTTGCCGGCGGCCGCGCCGCCGGCGCGGGCCAGGACAACATCATTTTTGCGAATATGGACTTTTGCGGGCATAAAATATTTTTCCTATAACACTTCCGGGGCCAGGGATATGATCTTGGCCATTTTTTTTTCGCGCAATTCGCGGGCCACCGGACCGAAAATGCGCGTTCCGATCGGATTCAACTCCTCGTCAATCAACACCACGGCGTTGCCGCCGAAACGCAGCAGAGAACCATCCGCGCGCCGGATCGGCTTGCGCGTTCTGACAATAACGGCCAGACGGACCTCGCCTTTTTTGACCAGTCCGCCGGGCTGAGCCTCCCGGATTGACACCTTGATTAAATCGCCGATATATGCGTAGCGCTTCCTCTGGCCGAGAATGCGGAAGCATTTTGCAGTCCGCGCGCCGGTATTATCAGCCACTTTCAGAATTGTTTCCTCGGTAATCATGTTTTTATGTTTTCAACTTCCGATTTCTGATCGCCGCCGGCCGGCGCGGTCTCCGGACCGGACGCTTCCGCCCCGCGTTGCCGCGGCAAAACGGCGCCGGACTGCAACACCCTGACCAGCCGCCAGCGTTTTAGCCTGCTCAAAGGCCTGGTTTCCATAATTAAAACCTTGTCGCCGGTTTTCGCCTCGCGCTTTTCGTCATGGGCGTACATTTTCTGGGAAATTTTCATCTCCTTGCCGTAGACGGGATGCCGCACGCGGTGCACGGCCCTGACGACGATGGTCTTCTGCATCTCGCAACTTATGACAACGCCCGTTCTCTGCTTGCGTTTTCCCCGTTTCTGATTATTTTGCGGCATTGCTTCCAGCCCTTTCACGCGTCCGTTCATTCAAAAGAGTTTTTATTCTGGCGATATCGCGGCGTTTTTGTCTGAGCTGCAACGGATTATCCAGCTTACCCGTCGCCTTGACCTTGCGCAGGTCAAAGTATTCCTTCAGCCGCTCCTGATACGACTGTTTCAATTCATCCGTTGCCAACTCGCGCAGTTCTTTTGTCTTCATTTTTGCACTATTAACCGTAGCTTACGCGGCGCGAAACAAAACGTGTCCTGATCGGCAGTTTGGAAGCCGCCAGGCGCATGGATTCGCGCGCCACGCGTTCACTCACGCCGTCAATTTCAAACAACATGCGGCCGGCTTTAACGACCGCCACCCAGAACTCCGGCTCGCCCTTGCCGCGGCCCATTCTTGTCTCCAGCGGTTTTTTACTGATGGGCTTGTCGGGGAAAATACGCACCCACACCTTGCCCTTCCGGTTCAAATGCCTGTTGATGGAAACGCGGCAGGCCTCAATCTGGGTGGCCTTTACCCAGGAACGGTCCAGCGCCTGCAAGCCGTACTGGCCGAACGCCAGCGCATTGCCGGAGGTGGCATAGCCCTTCATGCTTCCCCGCTGAACTTTGCGGTACTTTACTCTGCTAGGCATTTCCGGCACGGCGCACCTCGCTTTTCACATTATTTTCTTCCGGCGGACGGCAGATCCACACTTTGATTCCGACCTTGCCGGCCACAGTATGCGCTTCGGCAAAACCGTAATCAATATTGGCGCGCAAGGTATGCAGGGGCACCTTGCCTTCCTTGTAACTCTCCCGCCGCGCCAGTTCCGCCCCGCCCAGCCGGCCCGAAACCAATACTTTAATGCCGAGCGCCTTAAGGTCCATGGCGGTTTTGATCGCCTTTTTCATGGCCCGCCGGAAAGACACCCGGCGTTCAAGCTGCACGGCGATATTTTCCGCCACCAGTTGGGCGTTCAAATCCGCGTCGCGGATTTCCTTTATTTCCAGGTAAATTTCCTTACCCGAAAGTTTTGCCAGTTCCGCGCGGAGTTTCTCAACATCCTGCCCCTTGTGCCCGATCACGATGCCCGGCCGGGCGGTAAAGATGGTGGCGCGCACGCGGTTCGCGTATCTTTCAATCATGACTTCCGGCACGGCCCCGTTCTGCAGTCGCTTTTTAATCAGTTCCCTGATTTTAATATCCTCGTGGAACAAGTCGCCGAATTGCCGTTTGTCGGCAAACCACCTGGACCGCCAGTTTTTATTGACGGTTACGCGCAGTCCGATCGGATTTACTTTCTGGCCCAAAGTTACTCCTTTCCGCTTCCTTTTACATCTGACAAAACTACCCTGATATGACACGTCCGCTTGGCAATCGGCTGGGCCATGCCCCGCGACCTCGGCCAAAAACGTTTGGCGGTCGGCCCCTGCTCTATCGCCACCTTTTCAACATAAAAATTATTGCCGTTTAATTCCTTGACGGCCAGGTTGGCCGCCATTGACTTCAACAGTTTCCCCACGAAAAAGGCGCCTTTCTGCGGGCTGAAACGGGCGGCGGCCGAGGCCTCTTTAAGGGACTTGCCCTTCAAAAGGCGCGCGAACGGCCTTACCTTGGAAGGCGAAATCCTCACGAACCTTGCGGAAGCGCTTATTTTCATCAGGTCTTTTCCTGGGTTTTCTCGGTATGCATGCCGTGTTTCTTGAAAATACGGGTCGGAGAAAACTCGCCGAGCCGGTGGCCGACCATGTTTTCCGTCACGAAAACGGAAATATGCGTTTTGCCGTTGTGCACGGCAAAAGTGTGCCCGATAAAATCGGGGATGATCATGGAACGGCGCGACCATGTCTTGATCGGACGTTTTTCGCCGGAACGGTTCAAACGCTCAACTTTGGCCAGCAAACTTGCCTCAACATAAGGTCCTTTTTTAAGCGAACGCGCCATGGTTATTTTCTCCGTGATACAATGAACCGGCTTGACCGGCTGCGCACATTTCTGGTTTTTGCGCCTTTAGCATACTGGCCCCAGGGCGAACGCGGATGGCCGCCGGTCGCCTTTCCTTCGCCGCCGCCCAGGGGGTGATCAATGGGATTCATGGCGCGGCCGCGCACCGTCGGCCTGATTCCGCGCCAGCGGGCCGCGCCCGCCTTGCCGTAACTGACGGTTTCATGCTCCAGATTGCCGACCTGGCCGATGGTTGCCATACATTTCACATTAATCATGCGAATTTCGCCCGACGGCAGTTTCACATGCGCGTAATTCCCCTCCCGCGCCATTAAAACCGCGCCCATTCCGGCCCCGCGGACAAGCTGGCCGCCTTTGCCGGGCTCCAGTTCAATATTGTGAATGGTGAGTCCGAGCGGAATTTTTTCCAGCGGAAGCATGTTGCCGACCGCCGGTTCGGCCGAAGCGCCGGAAAGCACCCGCGCCCCCACCGCAAGTCCGAGCGGAGCGAGAATGTATCTTTTTTCGCCGTCCGCGTAACACAACAAGGCTATCCGCGCCGACCGGCCGGGATCGTATTCAATAGCCGCCACCCGGGCGACGACATTAAACTTGCCGCGCTTAAAATCAATAATGCGGTCATGACGCCGGACGCCGCCGCCGCGGTGGCGGATTGTTACCCTGCCCGAAAAATTGCGGCCCGCCCGCGCTTTCCGGGGCGACAGCAGTCTTTTTTCCGGCCCGGATTTCGCCATCCCTTCGGCGGCCACAACCGCCCGGAAACGCTGCGAGGGAGTTACCGGTCTGTAAACTTTAAGAGTCATAACGTCCTTTACGCAATTTCAATTTTCTCGCCCTTCCGCAGGGTTACCATTGCCTTTTTATATGACGACGTGCGGCCGTATTTCATGCTTCTTTCTCTCTTTTTTTTCCCGCGGCAGTTCATCGTGTTCACCCCGGCCACATGCACCTTGAAAATCTCCTCCACCGCCCTTTTGATTTCCAGCTTGTTGGCGGCGGGGTCAACCTTGAAGAAATAACAATTATGTTTTTCAATTTCCCGCGATCCCTTTTCGGACAAACGCAAAGTCTGCAGGATGACATGCGGCGATTTCATGATTGCCCTTCCTTCCCGGTTATTTTACGGAGCCGGTTGAGCAGAATATCGGCGGCGTCCCGCGTAATCAGCATGGTCGGGCAAAGCATCAGCTGGTAAGTGCTGACATCGCCGGCGGGGGAAAGCACAACGCGGCCGATATTGCGCGCGGCGCGCTTCAGGTTTTCGTCAAGCTTCGCGACCACAATCAGGACGCGCCCCTTGACATCCAACTGCTTAAGCAGGGCGGCGATTTCACGGGATTTGCCCTCCGTCAATTTCAAATCGTTCAACACTTTCACTCCGCCGCCGGCCACCTTTTCGCTGACGACGCGGCTGAAAGCGAGCGCGGCCACGCCTTTCGGAACGGTCTTGGCATAGGAACGCGGTTTGGGACCGAAGACAACCCCGCCGCCGCGCCAGACCGGAGACTGCCGATAGCCGGCGCGGGCCCGGCCGAGCCCCTTCTGCCGCCAAGGCTTGCGATTGCTTCCGGCAACAAGGCCCTTATTCAGGGTGGAAGCTGTTCCCGCCCGCAATCCGGCGCGGTGGGCAACGATCACCTCGTGCACCGCCTGGCCGCCGCGGTTCAAAACCAGCAGCTCGTCGGGAAAATCATATTCACCGATGCGGCCGCCCTGAAGATCCAATATAGGCGTTTTACTCATTGTCCCTTTTTGCGCGATTTTTCCATGGTTAGAACGGCGCCCCGCGGACCGGGGACGGCCCCGCTCACAAGCATCACGTTTTCTTCGGGGCGCACCTGAATAACCTTCAGATTCTGCTGCGTGATATGGACGTGCCCCAGATGCCCCGGCATTCTTTTTCCCTTGTGAATCCGCCCGGGCAATTCGCGGCAGCCGACCGAGCCGACCCGGCGCTTGGAATGCCCGCCATGGGTCATGACGCCGCCGCTCATGTGATGGCGGCGGATGACGCCCTGAAATCCCTTGCCCTTGGTCTCGCCGCTGACATCCACATAACCGACTCCTTCAAAAAGTTTTACGGTAATCACGTCGCCGACTTTCAGACTGTCGTTCTTTTCACAGTCGAATTCCCGGCAGTATTTTTTTGGCGTAATTCCCGATTTGCGGAAAAAACCGGCTTCCGGCCGGGAGATATCTTTTTCCTTTACATCGGCATATCCCAGCTGGACCGCCTCGTAACCATCCGTCTCCCGTTTTTTATGCCGCAAAACGACACACGGCCCGCACTCCAAAATCGTGACGGGAATCTGGCGGCCTTCCTTGTCAAAGACGCTGGTCATCCCTATTTTTTTTCCTATTAATCCCTGCATGGCAAACTCATATTTTAATGGAGATATCCACACCCGCCGGCAGATTCAGTTTTTTCAATTCGTCCACCGTTTTGGCGGTCGGATTGATAATGTCCAGAAGGCGCTTGTGTGTTCTGATTTCAAACTGTTCCATGGACTTCTTGTCGGCATGCGGACTGCGATTGACGCAGTATTTTGAGATCCGGGTCGGAAGCGGCATCGGACCCGCAACTCTGGCGCCGGTTCTTTTGGCCGTCTCAACAATTTCTCCGGCCGATTGATCCAGCGCCCGGAAATCATAAGACGTTAATTTTATTCGTATACGCTGATTTTCCATTTCAATTTACCGGCTTAAAACCTTTTCCTGAACCTGTTCGGGGACAACTTCAAACGCGATCGGCTCCATGGTATGACTGCCACGGCCCCGCGTAAGCGACCGCAAAGTGGTCGTATATCCAAAAAGCTCCATGAGGGGCACGCTGGCGTTGATTATCTGCGCCGGCGGCCGGCTGACCACGCTCGCTATTTTGCCGCGGCGCGCGTTGAGATCCCCGAGAACATCGCCAATATATTCATCCGGCGTTGTGATTTCAAGCGCCATAATCGGCTCAAGGAGGACCGGGGCGGCGCGCTTCGCCGCCTCGCGGAAAGCCATGACCGCGGCGGTCCGGAAAGCGGTCTCGCTGGAATCATGGGGATCAAAAGAGGCGTCAACCACTTCAACTCTAAGATCAATCATGGGATAATGCCCGAGGACGCCCGTTACCATGGCGTCATTGATCCCGCTTTCCGCTCCGTCCCGGTAAATCAGCGGCAAGCGGTCGGGCTTGACTTTAAAAACCACGGCCGCGCCGCCGTCCCTCGCGCCCGGGGCGACCGCGAGCGTCAGCGAGGCAAACTGCCGTTTGCCGCCGATTTCGCGGTCAAAGATAAAATTCGCGGAGGCCGTCTTCCGAATGCTTTCGCGATAAGCCACTATCGGCTGGCCGGCGTTGGCCTGCACCCGATATTCATGCCAGATGCGGTTCTTTATGATCTCCAGGTGTAATTCGCCCATCCCACTGACGAGAGTCTGGCCGGTGTCCGGATTGACGGAAACGCGGAAAGTGGGGTCTTCGTCGGCCAGGGAGGACAGCGCCTCGGACAGCTGATCCCGGTCGGCCTTGGTTTTCGGCTCAATCGCCATGGAAACCACCGGCTCCGGGAAACGGATGCGCTCAAGGCTGATGGGCTTGTTTTCAACGCAGAGCGTATCGCCCGTGGTGGCAGTTTTCAGACCGGTAATCACGCCGATATCGCCGGAGTAAAGCGCGTCAATATCCTGGTATTCATCGGCGTGCATCCGCAAAAGGCGGGAAATTTTTTCGCGTTTGTTCGTCCGCGGATTGTAAACGTTCTGTCCTTTTTTAAGCGTGCCGCTGTAAAGCCGGACGAAAATCATCTTTCCCATGTAAGAGCTGTGCATAACCTTGAAGGCCAGAGCGGCCGGCGGCTGGAAATCGCCGGTTTCCCGGACGAGCGGCTCCTCGGTTTTGGGATGGAACCCGCGGACGGGAGGGATATCCAACGGGGACGGCAGGTAATCAACGACCGCGTCCAGCGCCGGCTGGATGCCCTTGTTGCGCAAAGCGGTCCCGCACAAAACCGGCACGAGACGCCCGGCAATCACGGCCCGGCGCAGCCCGGCCTTGAGAATTTCGGGGGCAACGTCCGGACTTTCCAGAAAAGCCGCCAAGACTGTTTCGTCAACTTCGGCAACCGCCTCAACCAAGCGCGCGCGCGCTTCCTCGGCCCGGCCGGCCATTTCGGGGGGAATGGCGACGGTCTCCATCACGGAACCGAGAGTGTTCTCGTCAAAAATCAAAGCCCGCATGGAGAACAAGTCAATGAGTCCTTTGAATTGGTCTTCCCGGCCATAAGGCATATGAAGCGCAACGGCGGGCGCGCGCAGGCGGGTTTTGATTTCATGCACGACCCGCTCAAAATCCGCGCCGACCCGGTCCATTTTGTTGATAAAAGCTATGCGGGGAACATGGTAACGGTCGGCCTGCCGCCAGACGGTCTCCGACTGGGGCTGGACGCCGCCCACGGCGCAGAAAACCGCCACGGCTCCGTCCAATACGCGCAGGGAGCGCTCCACCTCCGCGGTAAAATCAACGTGCCCGGGAGTGTCAATAATATTGACCTGGCGTTTTTGCCAGAAGCAGGTGGTGGCGGCCGATGTGATCGTGATGCCCCGCTCCTGTTCCTGAATCATCCAGTCCATCTTGGCGGTGCCCTCGTGCACCTCGCCCATTTTATGGAGCCGGCCGGCGTAGTACAAAATCCTCTCGGTCAAAGTGGTTTTGCCGGCATCAATGTGCGCAATAATCCCGAAATTGCGCACGTCCGCCAGGGGGTTCATCCTTTCCCGGGCTTCGCGCGCCGCCCCGTCATTTGACAGCACATCGTTTTTCTTCAAATTGTCCAACAGAACCACCATAAATTACCATTTATAATGAGCAAACGCCTTGTTGGCCTGGGCCATTTTATGGGTATCATCCCTTTTCTTGATGGCATTCCCCTGGTTTTTAAAAGCATCCATGATTTCAAGGGCGAGCGCCTTGCGCATCGGAACGCCCTTGCGGGCATTGGAATACTGGATCAGCCAGCGCAAAGCCAGCGACAACTGGCGGTCGCCGCTTACCTCGACGGGAACCTGATAAGTGGCGCCGCCTACGCGGCGCGATTTAACCTCAACCTTCGGCTTGATGTTATCAACGGCCCGCATCAACGCTTCCAAGGGGTCCTCCTTGGTCTGCTCTTTAATCTGATCCAGGACGCCGTAAACAATCTGCGCGGCCGTGGACTGCTTGCCGCAGCGCATGATGCCCTTGATCAACCTGCCGACCAGCGGACTGTTGTAATTCAGGTCCGGCGTGATCTCGCGTTTTTTTGCTTTACGTCTTCGCGCCATATTTCTCCATTATTGCCCGCCGGCCTTCGGCCTTTTGGTGCCATACTGCGAGCGTCCGCGTTTCCGGCCTTCCACGCCGGAGGCATCCAGCGTTCCACGGACAATATGATAACGAACGCCCGACAAATCTTTGACGCGGCCGCCGCGCACCAGAACAATACTGTGTTCCTGCAGATTATGACCGACCCCGGGAATGTAAGCCGTAACTTCCTCGCCGTTCGTCAGGCGCACACGGGCGACCTTCCGCAGGGCGGAGTTCGGCTTCTTGGGCGTCAGCACGCGCACCGCGATGCAAACTCCGCGGCGCTGCGGGCACTTGAAAAGGGCCGGCGATTTGCTGCGATACCTGACCTTTCTGCGACCGCAACGAACAAGCTGGTTAATAGTCGGCATAAAACATTCCTTCGTATTTTTTTCCCGTCGCGCTTAAAGGCGAGATTTATATCAGTTTCTCCTGAAATTACCACAACAAATAATATTTTTTTTCACTTTTCATCTTTATCTTCCGCCGTCGTTTCGGGCGCGTCGGTTTTTCCGATGGCAATCAGCTTGATTTTTCTGTTGGAGGGGAAACCCACTCCGGCCGGAATGAGATGGCCCATGATCACGTTCTCCTTGAACCCGTAGAGCTTGTCAATTTTACCGAGCGTGGCGGCGGTCGTAAGCACGCGGGTCGTATCCTGGAAAGAAGCGGCCGAGATGAAACTTTCCGTTTCAATGGAGGCCTTGGTTACGCCGAGGATGGCCGGCGCGGCCTCCGCCGGGTGTTTGCCCTCCAGCATGGCCTGGCGGTTGACTTCATGGAAATGTTTCTTGTCAACCAGTTCGTTCCATAAAAACTCGGTATCGCCGCAATTCGTGATTCTGACTTTTTTCAGCATCTGGCGGACTATGACTTCAATATGCTTGTCGTTGATTTCCACACCCTGCAGGCGGTAGACCTCCTGGATTTCGTTCACCAGATATTCCTGCAGTTCCTGCGGCCCGCAGACTTCAAGGATTTCCTGCGGCACAATCGGCCCCTCGGTCAAAGGCTCGCCTTTTTCCACATGATCGCCGCTGAACACGATGATATGTTTGCCGAGCGGAATAATATGTTCCTCCGCGGAGCCGGTTGCGATATCCTTGACGATGATTTTTCTGGAGCCCTTCTGAATGCCGCCGAACTCCACGATACCGGCGATTTTTGATATTTCCGCGGCGTCTTTCGGATGGCGCGCCTCAAACAATTCGGCGACCCGCGGCAACCCGCCGGTAATATCCTTTGTTTTGGCTTCCTTGCGCGGGGTTTTGGCCAAAACAGTGCCGGGCGTGACTATGCCGCCGTTGGCGACAAAAACATACGCGCCGGCGGGTATGCTGTATGTTGCCAGAGCCGCATGTGTTTTCTGATCCTTGACCAGTATCTGCGGATGGAGCTCTTCGTGGTAATCAAGGATCAGGATGCGCTTGAAACCGGTGATTTCGTCAACTTCCACCTTCATGGAAACGTTTTCAACAAAATCGCGGAACTGGACAACTCCGCCGTGTTCGGCAATGATCGGAACGCTGTGCGGTTCCCAGCGCACAAACACCTGGCCTCTGGCCACCTTGTCGCCTTCATTCAGGGAAATAATTGACCCGACCATCAGCAGATGGCGCTCAAGCTCGCGCCCGTCCGGGGCGCGGACAACGGCCGAACAGTGTTTGTTGAGAACGATGTTATTGCCCTGCGCGTCCTTGACCATCCGCGCGTCCTCAAAACCGATAATGCCTTCGTTTTTCGCCCTGATTTCGTTCTGACCCGCTTTGGAACTGGCCGCGCCGCCGATATGGAAGGTGCGCATGGTCAGCTGGGTGCCCGGCTCGCCGATGGACTGGGCCGCGATAATGCCGACCGCCGTCCCAAGTTCAACCAGGTGATCGGTGGTCAAATCGCGCCCGTAACATTTGGCGCACACGCCGCGCTTCGCCTCGCAGGTCAGCACGCTTCTGATTTTGATTGAATCAATGTCGCATTTTTCAATCAGCTCGGCTTCCGTCTCGCTGATATCCTGGCCGGCGGCGATGATCAGCTCGTTTGTCAGCGGATTGCGGATATCGTCCAGAACGGTGCGGCCGACGATCCGCTTGCTGATCGGTATATCCACCACGCCGGTAATGGCTGAAACGCGGATGCCGTTGAGGGTGTTGCAGTCGTGCTCGGTAATGATCACGTCCTGGGAAACGTCCACCAGCTTGCGGGTCAGGTAGCCGGCATCGGCCGTTTTCAGGGCGGTATCGGCCAGCCCCTTGCGGGCGCCGTGGGTGCTGATGAAATATTCATGCACGCTCAATCCTTCCCGGAAGTTTGAAACGATCGGGCGTTCAATAATCTCGCCGGAAGGTTTGGCCATCAGTCCGCGCATGCTCGCCAGCTGCCGGATCTGCTGCCGGCTGCCGCGCGCGCCGGAATCCACCATCATGAAAAGCGGGTTGGGGTTGCCGGTAAACTGCATGCGCTGCATTTCGCCCAGCATCGTGGCGGCGGTTTCATCGGTCGCTCTGGTCCAGATGTCAATGATCTTGTTGTACCGTTCGCCTTCGGTTATGATTCCGCGCTCGTACTGCTTGTCCACTTCCTTGACCTGGCGGCGCGCCTCGGCGACGATCGGCTTCTTGTTTTCCGGGGCGATCATGTCGTCAAGACCGATGGAAACGCCGGCCAGCGTGGCGTAGTGAAACCCGATTTTCTTGAGGTCGTCCAGGAGGCGGACCGTTTCCGCGCGCCCGGCCAGATGGTAACATTTCCCGATAATCGCGTTGAGCAGTTTTTTGACCACGGTATCGTTGATGAAACCGATCATATGGGGAAAGATTCGGTTAAAGAACACCCGGCCGACCGTGGTGGTGATGACCCGCTGGTCCGATTTTCCGTAAACGGTCTTGTTCAGGTAATCGGGATTGCGCAGGCGGATGGGCGTATGCACCTTGACCTTCCCGAGATCATAGGCGAATTGGACGTCGGCCGCATCGGCAAAGATCGGCAGATGATTGACTTTGCCGCCGCTCTGCGCGGGGAAAGATTCGCCCTTGGAAAAATTCGGACCGAGGGTCATGTAATAAATGCCCAGCGCGATATCCTGGGTGGGAGTGGTGATCGGCTTGCCGCTGGAGGGTGAAAAAAGGTTGTTCGTTGACATCATCAGCAGGTAAGACTCAAGCTGGGCCTCGGTTGAGAGCGGAACGTGCACCGCCATCTGGTCGCCGTCAAAGTCGGCGTTAAAGGCGGCGCAGACCAGGGGATGAATCTGGATGGCATCGCCCTCAATGAGCACCGGCTCAAACGACTGAATACTGAGCCGGTGCAGGGTCGGGGCGCGGTTCAGCATCACCGTCTTGCCTTTAATGACTTCATCCAGGGCGTCCCAGACCACGTCGCTCTGGGTTTCAATCAGTTTTTTAGCGCTGCGCACGGTATGCACAATGCCTTTTTCCTTCAGGCGGCGGATGATAAACGGCTCAAAAAGAACCAGCGCCATGCGTTTGGGAATTCCGCATTGCCGCAACTGCAGTTCGGGGCCGACCACGATCACGGAGCGCCCCGAATAGTCAACCCGCTTGCCGAGCAAATTCTGGCGAAACCGCCCCTGCTTGCCCTTGAGCATATCGCTGAGCGACTTGAGGGGACGGTTGCCGGTTCCCACCACGGGACGGCCGTGGCGGCCGTTATCCAGCAGGGCATCCACCGCTTCCTGGAGCATGCGCTTTTCATTGCGGATGATCACTTCCGGCGTTTTCAGCATGAGCAGGTTCTTCAGACGGTTGTTGCGGTTGATCACCCGCCGGTAAAGGTCATTGAGGTCGGAGGTGGCGAAACGCCCCCCCTCCAGCGGAACGAGCGGACGGAGGTCCGGAGGGATTACCGGCAAAACTTCTATAATCACCCACTCCGGGCGCATGTTATTGGCCCGCAAGCCCTCAATCAATTTCATCCGCTTCGCGAGTTTCTTGCGGGTCTGCTGGCTGCGCGAATGTTCCATCTGATTTTCCAGGCTGCGCATTATCTCATTCAGGTCAAGCTTCTTCATCAGATCGCGGATCGCTTCCGCGCCCATTTTGACCGTGAAATTATCGCCGTACTTGGCGACGGCCTCGCGATATTCCTCCTGCATGAGAATCTGTTTTTCCTTGAGGGGAGTGTTGCCGGGATCAATGACGATATAATCCTCGTAATAAAGAATACGCTCCAGGGCGCGGGCGGTAAGGTCCATGATCAGGCCGATGCGGCTGGGCATGCTTTTGCTGAACCAGATGTGCGCCACGGGCACGGCCAGCTCTATGTGGCCCATGCGCTCGCGCCGCACCCTGGAAACCGTAACCTCAACGCCGCAACGGTCGCAGACCACACCCTTATGTTTGATGCGCTTGTATTTTCCGCAGCTGCATTCCCAGTCGCGCTGGGGGCCGAAAATTCTTTCACAGAAAAGTCCGCCGCGTTCCGGCTTGTAAGTGCGGTAGTTGATGGTCTCGGGATTCTTGACCTCGCCGAAACTCCAAGAACGGATAGATTCCGGGGACGCCAGCCCGATGCCCACGGAGTCAAAATCAACCTGCTTTACTTCTTCCGGGCTTTTTTGAAAACCTGTTGTCTCCACCTTGCCTCCTCTGAAGTTTCCGCCATGAAACAAAGACAGAAATAAATTTAAAAAACTTTCCGAAACGCATGCCTTCGCGGCCGAACATCAATCCTTGGAAATTTTCTGCTTCTCCTCTCCTGAAGTCAACAAACGCATATCCAGGCACAAGCTCTGCAATTCCTTGATCAGAACATTGAACGACTCAGGCACCCCCGGCTCCACAATGTTTTCACCCTTGATGATCGCCTCGTAAATGCGCGTGCGTCCGTGCACGTCATCGCTCTTGACGGTCAACAGCTCCTGCAGGGCGTAAGCGGCCGAGTAAGCCTCCATGGCCCAGACTTCCATCTCGCCGAAACGCTGGCCGCCATACTGCGCTTTGCCGCCGAGCGGCTGCTGCGTTACCAGCGAATAAGGCCCTACCGCCCTGGCGTGAATTTTATCGCTTACCAGGTGATGCAGTTTCAACATGTAAATCACGCCCGTCGTAACCGGCTGTTCAAATTCCACGCCGGTGCGGCCGTCCCGCAAAACGGTCTTGCCGTTCGCGGGCAGTTTGTTTTCGCCAAGCTTTTTCTGAATCTCATTCTCGGCAATACCGTCAAAAATCGGGGTAACGACATGAATGCCCATTTCCTCGCAGACCCATCCCAGCTGGGTTTCGTACAACTGGCCGACGTTCATCCGCGAAGGCACCCCCAGCGGGTTAAGCACCATATCCACCGGCGTGCCGTCGGGCATAAAGGGCATATCCTCGTCCTTCATAATCCGGGCAATCACGCCCTTGTTGCCATGCCGGCCGGCCATTTTGTCCCCGACCGCCAGGCGTTTCTTGCTGGCGACATAAACCCTGACCTGCTTGACAATCCCTTCCTCTACGTCATCGCCGCTGGAAATGCGATGCAGCGCGTTCTCGCGCTCCATTTCAATTTCGGCAAACTGGTTTTTATGTTCGTTGATGATCCCCTGAATCCGCACCTGGATCGGGCTGGGGTCCACTTCAATATGTTCCCAGCAGGAAGAAAGCTTGCGCAGCAGGAACTTCGTGATCTTCCGGTTGGCGGGGATGATGATTTCCCCCGTTTCGGCATTGACCACGTCCAGCGGTATTTTTTCACCCAGAAGGACGTTGCTCAACGCGTCGGTCAACACCTCCAGCAGGTTCTGTTTCTTCTGCTTGTATTCCTCTTCAATCTGCTTGACCTGCTGGCGCCGCGCCTTGGCGCTCATTTTTTCCCTGTCCATATTTTCCTGGGCGGAAGCCCGCACTTCCATCACGATCCCCGAAGTGCCGCTGGGAACCCGCAGCGAGGTATCCCGGACGTCGGCCGCCTTTTCTCCGAAAATGGCGCGGAGCAGTCTTTCCTCTGGCGCCAGCTCGGTTTCGCTTTTCGGGGTTACTTTCCCGACCAGAATGTCGCCCGGCTTCACGCGGGCGCCGATGCGGATCACGCCGTCCGGCCCGAGATCGCGCAGGGCCTCTTCCGCGACATTGGGAATATCCCGCGTGATTTCCTCGGGACCGAGCTTGGTGTCGCGCGCGTTGATTTCAAACTTCTCAATATGCACCGACGTGAAAAAATCCTCGCGCACCAGCCGCTCGCTGACCAGGATCGCATCCTCAAAATTATAGCCGCCCCACGGCATGAACGCCACGAGCACGTTGCGTCCCAGGGCCAGTTCGCCTTCCGCCGTGCAAGGGCCGTCGGCCAAGACCATGCCCTTCACTACTTTCTGGCCCGCTTTCACGATCGGTTTCTGATTAATGCACGTGCCGGCATTGGAACACATGAATTTCCGCAGTTCGTAAACCTGGGCGGCCTCCCATTGTTTTGAATTTTTCTTGGGAAGCTTGCCGTCGGGAGTAACGATGATTTTGACCGCCGAAACATAGGCGACCCGGCCCGGCTCGGAAGCCGTCACCATAATCCGGGAATCCAGCGCGACCCGTTTTTCCAGGCCGGTTGAGACAAAGGCGCGTTCCGTGCGCAGGAGCGGCACGGCCTGGCGCATCATGTTTGACCCCATCAGCGCGCGGTTGGCGTCGTCATGCTCAAGGAACGGAATCAAACCGGCCGCCACGCTGACCATCTGCTTCGGCGAGGTGTCAATGTATTGAACGCTGTCCCGGCTCTTTTCCAGGAACTCGCCCCGGTACCTTACCGAGACAACCTCCTCGCGCAGCCGCCCTTTTTCATCCGTCGGCGCGTTGGCCTGAGCAATGACAAAATTTTCCTCCTGATCCGCCGTCAGGTAATCAACCTCGCCGGTTACGCGGCCGTCCTTGACCTTTATATAGGGCGTCTCAATAAAGCCGAAATCGTTCACGCGGGCATAAGTGCCCAGCGAGGAAATCAACCCGATGTTCGGCCCCTCCGGCGTCTCAATCGGACAAATCCGGCCATAATGGCTCGTGTGAACGTCGCGCACTTCAAAACCGGCCCTTTCCCGGCTCAAACCGCCGGGGCCGAGCGCGCTCATGCGCCGCTTGTGGGTCAACTCCGACAAGGGATTGGTCTGGTCCATGAACTGGCTCAACTGGCTGCGCGCAAAAAAGTCCAGCACCGAGGCGGAGAGTGATTTCGGGTTGATCAGTCTTTGCGGCATCGGTTTTTCAACCGAGGTGTCAATATACATGATTCTCTCGCGCAGGGTTCTCTGCGCCCGCGCCAGCCCGAGGCGGCACTGGTTCTCCAGCAACTCGCCGCCCACCTTCAAACGCCGGCTGCCGAGATGGTCAATATCGTCCACAACCCCGTTGCCGCGGGAAAGATTGATCAGGTAGCGGAGCGCCTCCACCATGTCCTCGTTGTCAATCGCCCGCAGTTCCTTGTTTTTGTCCAGTTTCAGCTTCTGATTGATCTTGTAACGGCCGACCCGGCCCAGATCAAAACGGCGCGCGTCAAAGAAAAGGTTTTTGAGCATCTGCCGGGCTCCGCTCACGGTCGGCGGGTCGCCGGGCCTGAGCTTCATGAATATTTCCTTGAGGGCTTCCTCCTCCGAATTGGTTTCATCTTTCTGCACGTTGCGCAGGAACAAACCCTCATCCCAGGAAACGTCAACGACCTCCACCGTCTCATATTCCGCGCCCTTCATCTGCTTGAGCAGGCCGCGCGTGATGTAATCGTAACGCCGGCCGATGATGGTCTGGGATTTAACGTCTATCACATCGTCTTTCAAAACGAGATTTTTGAGCTTTTCATCCGGAAAATCGCCGGAAACGTTGATCTTTTCAAAGCGGTAATAAAGGCGGAGCAGTTCGTCGTTGGCGCCGTAACCGAGCGCCCGCAGGAAAGTGACGGCCAGGAACTTGCGGCGGCGGTGCTGGCGGTCCAGGTAAATATAAATCATATGGCTGGCGTCAAACTGCACTTCAACCCAGGAGCCGTGGTCGGGAATCAGGCGGAACGAAAAGATGGACGAGCCGTTTGAATGCACGGTCCGTTCAAAACAAATGCCCGGCGAGCGATGGAGCTGGCTGACAATGCAGCGTTCGGCGCCGTTGATGACGAAACTCGCGCTTTCGGTGCTGATCGGCATCTCGCCCATGTAAACGACTTCCTCATAGACTTCGTCGCCGTTTTTCAGCCTGAATTTGACGTGAAGTGGCGCGGCGTAAGTTTCGCCGTCCTTTAAGCACTGATCCGGGGTTTTCTTGGTGGGCGTGAACTCGTAACTGACAAAATCAAGCACACAGCCGCCGTCGTAGCTTTCAATGGGAAAAATCTCCTTGAAAACCGCCTGCAACCCGATGTTCTTCCGCCGGCTGGCCGGCACATCCATCTGGAAGAAATCGCAGTATGAACGTTTTTGCAATTCAATCAGGTCAGGAGGCTCTATGATGCTTTTAAGTTTGCCGCAATCTATTGTTTCCGCCATATGAATATCCTTTGCGCTACCACCAGGTTGTCAGATTCTCGTCTGCAGGTTCATGGACGGCTTGCGGGCCGCCGGCCGCAAGCGGCCGAATTTTTCCGAGCTTCAAACTCTAACGCGCGCCTTTCCATTTCAGGTTCAAGTTGCCCGCGCGCAACTGAAACGTTTTTACGGCAGTCTCCGCCGCGGCGCGCGCAAAAAGCGCTGACTCTAAAAAAAACACCCACATCCAGCCGCGCGGCGGGAAGCGATCTTCCCTGCATTTGCGGCGGTTTTTAACATATCCGGCGCAATACCCCTGAAAATTACTTAATCTCAACCTTTGCGCCGACGGCTTCCAGTTTTTCCTTGATTTTGGCGGCGTCCTCCTTGGAAACCCCATCTTTAACCGGCTTCGGCGCGCCTTCAACAAGGTCTTTTGATTCTTTCAGCCCCAGGCCGGTAATCGCGCGGACTTCCTTGATCACCTGTATTTTCTGCGCGCCCGCGCTCGCCAGCACAACGGTAAACTCGGTTTTCGCCTCTTCGGTTTTGCCGCCCGCTCCGCCGCCGGCAACGCCGGCAACCGCCATCATCGGCGCGGCGGCCGACACTCCAAAACGCTGTTCCAACGCCTTCACCAGCTGGGATAATTCAAGAACGCTGATGGTTTCAACCCAGTCAATGAATTCCTTCATCTTCCCTTCAAGTTTAACATCGGAAGCGTTCGCCTGTGTTTGCACGTTTTCTGTTTTAACTTCATCTGCCATGACTGATCTCCTATTTATTACTGGATTTACTCTTTAACTCCTGAACCGCCCGCAGGGCATACACCACGCTGGCCATTTTCTGGCGCATAACGGACACCAGGCCGCGGACCGGCGCGGCCAATCCGCCGGCAAGCATGCCAAGCAGCTCAAGTTTTGAAGGCAGCTTGACCAATTGCGCGAACTCCGCCGCCGAGAACCGGCGGCCATCCAGAAAACCGCCCGCGATCGCCGCCACTTTATGTTCCTGCGCAAAATCGTCAATCAGCTTGGCGATGGAAATGCCGTCGCCTGATCCGAAGACAATGGCCAGGGGAATATCAGGCGGTTCGGCCATCTTCATCCCCGGCATATCGGCAACGGCTTTCATGAAAAAATTATTCTTGACCACGTGAAACGCGGAATTCTGTTTTGCGAGGCGCAGGCGCAACTCCTTGATCTGGCCGACCTTCATCCCCTTGTAGTTGGTTAAAATCAAATACGAGGCCCCCGTCACCCAGGAGCGGATTTCATTCACCATTGCGATTTTGTCCGGTCTCATAAAAAAACCTTTCTTATTCCGCCGCGGAAAATTCGCGCGGCTGTATGGGCAGGCCGACGCCCATTGTTGAACTGACCACGCAGCGCTTTATGAAGATGCCCTTGGCGGCGGCAGGCCGCGCGGCCACGACCGCGCCAACGACCGCCCGGGCGTTCTCCTCAAGCTTTTGCGCGTCAAAGGAACGTTTGCCGAAAGGCACCATGATGTTGCCGTGGCGGTCCATGCGGAATTCAACCCGCCCCGCCTTGCATTGTTTCACCGCCGCGGCCACGTCGTCGGTGATCGTGCCGGTCTTCGGGTTCGGCATCAGCCCGCGCGGGCCAAGAAATTTGCCGAGTTTGCGCACATCCTTCATCGCGTCCACCGTGGCGACCGCCACGTCAAAATCCAGCCACCCGCCCTGGATTTTCGCAATCATGTCCTCAAAGCCGACAAAGTCGGCGCCGGCCGCGCGCGCGGCCTCGGCCGCTGATCCGGACGCAAAAACCAGCACTTTCACGCTTTTGCCGGTGCCGTGCGGCAAACTCACCAGGCCGCGCACCGTCAGCTCGGATTTCTTAAAATCAAGTCCGAGCCGAAAGGCGATATCCAGGGTTTCATCAAATTTTGCGGCCGGGTTCTCCTTGATGAACGCGATCGCCTCGCCCAGCGCGTACTGTTTCTGCTCAACCTTGCTTTTCAGACTGCGGTATTTTTTTCCGTGCTCTTTCATGAACTTAAGATTTCGCGCTTACTGTTTTTGTTTTTTCTGTTTCCACTTTCGCCTGACTGCTGCTTTCTGGCTTCTGCGCTTCCTCCAGTTTTTCCACCACATCCACGCCCATACTGCGGGCCGTGCCTTCAATCTGGCGGGCCGCGCGTTTCGCGTCGGCCGTGTTCAAGTCCGGCAGTTTTGTTTTTACGATTTCCATCACCTGGGCCGAAGTAATCTTGCCGACCTTGTCGCGGTTGGGCACACCGGAGCCTTTGGCCAGTCCGGCGGCCTGTTTTATGAGAATTGCCGCCGGAGGGCTTTTCGTCACAAACGAAAAAGTTTTATCCTGATAGACGGTGATGACCACCGGCAGAATCATGCCGGCCTTGGCCTGGGTGGCGGCATTGAATTCCTTGCAGAAGCCCATGATATTGACGCCCTGCTGGCCGAGCGCGGGGCCGACCGGCGGCGCCGGATTGGCCTGCCCGGCCGGAATCTGCAGTTTGATGACCGCCGTTACTTTCTTCGCCATTTTTTATACCTCAAAAATAAATGTTAAACTTAAATTAAGCCGCCAAAAGGCGGCAACTGTTATTTTTCGCATGTAGGGGGCGTGCTTGTCGCGCCCCTTCAGAGGGCTTCGACGAGCGAAGCCCCTACAAAAAATAGACAACATTGAAATTCCTATGCATTAAAACTATTTTTTTGCCACAAAAAAAACTCTGCGCCTCTTTGTGGCTACTCTTAAAATCACTGCCCCTTCAAAATTAATCAAACCCGTTCCACCTGCCAGTATTCCAGTTCAACCGGAGCGGTGCGCCCGAAAATTGAAACAAAGACCTTTAACTTGCCCTTGTCCGGATCCACTTCCTCAACAATCCCGTTGAAATTAAGGAAGGGGCCGTCGGTGATTTTCACCGTTTCGCCCGGCTCAAAAACAACCTTGGGTTTGACTTTTTCCTTCTTGTCTTCAATCTGATACAGAATTGATTCCACTTCCCGCGACTGCAGAGGAACGGGGCGGGAGCCGCCGATAAACCCGATAACGCCGGGAGTGTCGTTCACGAAATACCAGGATTTTTCATTGATCTTGCCTTTATCGTCATACAAGACAATCTCAATCAGAACGTAACCGGGATAAAACATCCTCGTCAGCGTGCTTTTTTTGCCCTTTTTCACCTCCGAAACCTTTTCGGCAGGAATCGTTACCTCGCCGACCAGATCGCCCATTTCCTCAATTTTGATCCGGCGCAACAGGCTTTCCCTGACTTTGTTTTCCTTCCCGGTCAACGTATGAATGACAAACCATTGTTTTTCCATTGTGCGTTTCCTGGAAATTGCGGTCGGGTTCAAATGATCAGTTTCAACAGCCGCATAAGAATCAGGTCGCAGATGCCGACAAAAACCGCCAGCATGACAACCGAGACAACGACCACCACGGTGGATTCAACCAGCTCTTGCCGGGTTGGCCACGCCGATTTTCTGAGTTCAACGCCGACTTCGCCGATAAAACTTGCAAATTTGTCAAATATTCCCGGAATATTCATCGCCATACGCGCCTCCCGGTCACCACCGCTATTGGCCGCCGCGCAATCACAAGCCGCCGCCATTCGGCGGCGTCCACGGGGCAGGCCAGGGGGGACTCGAACCCACAACACCCGGTTTTGGAGACCGGTACTCTGCCAATTGAGCTACTGGCCTATTCCACAACCCGGACGCCGGACGTCCTGCTTCAGACATCGGACACGCGCATGCCGTCCCGCTTGCCCGGCGCAAAATACAATGTCAAAATGTTTCCCCGCCGCCTCGCTCTTCAACGGATTTCACGGTGAACGGTATGCTTGCGCTCAAAAGGACAATATTTTTTCAACTCCAACCTGTCGGGCGTCCGCTTCTTATCCTTGGTCGTCGTATAATTGCGCCGTTTGCATTCACTGCACGCCAGGGTAATGATTTCTCTTGGCATAGTATTGAATCAGGATATCAGGTTCACCGTCTTTCCGTCCCGGACAAAACGCCTTGCGATGCCGCCTGAAATGAGACGGACATACGCAAAATTGCGCCGGACAAACCCGGCCGCGAGCGGCGCTCCTTTTTGCCGCTCTCCATTAGCCCCGGCGGCGGAAGTTATACGGAACGGAGTTTGTTTTTACGCGATAATTTCGGTCACCTGGCCGGCGCCCACCGTCCGTCCGCCTTCCCGGATCGCAAACCGGACGCCCTTTTCCATGGCAATCGGAACAATCAGTTTGACTTCCACTTCCACGTTGTCGCCCGGCATAACCATTTCAACATTGGCGGGCAAGGTTACCGAGCCCGTCACATCGGTGGTGCGGAAATAAAATTGCGGACGATAACCGTTGAAAAACGCGGTATGGCGCCCGCCCTCATCCTTCGCCAGCACATAGACCTGTCCCTTGAAATGAGTATGCGGCGTAATGGAACCGGGTTTGGCCAGAACCTGGCCGCGCTGCACGTCTTCTTTTTTCGTGCTCCTCAGGAGGCAGCCGACATTGTCGCCGGCCTGGCCCTGATCCAGCAGTTTGCGGAACATTTCCACACCGGTAACAACTGTTTTCTGGGTATCCCGCAAGCCGACGATTTCAACCTCGTCCGCGACCTTGATCACGCCGCGCTCAATTCTTCCGGTTACGACCGTGCCGCGGCCTTCAATTGAGAAGACGTCCTCAATCGGCATCAGGAAAGCCTGGTCAATGATACGCACGGGCTCCTGAATGTAGCTGTCCAGCGCGTCCATAAGGTCAAGGATGCACTTGGCGGCCGGGTCGTCCGCTTTCGTCGCGCTCAAGGCCTTGATGGCACTGCCGCGGATAATCGGAATTTTATCGCCGGGGAACTGATAGCTTGTCAACAGGTCGCGGATTTCCATTTCTACCAGGTCCAGCAGTTCCGGGTCGTCAACCAGGTCAACCTTGTTGAGGAAAACGACAATCGCGGGCACGCCCACCTGGCGGGCCAGCAGAATGTGTTCGCGCGTCTGGGGCATCGGACCGTCCGCAGCGCTGACCACCAGAATAGCGCCGTCCATCTGCGCCGCGCCGGTGATCATGTTTTTGACATAATCGGCGTGGCCCGGGCAATCCACATGGGCATAATGCCGTTTGTCGGTTGAATACTCAACGTGGGACGTCGCAATCGTCAGAATCTTGGTCGGGTCGCGGCGGCCCTGCGATTCGGAAGCTTTTGCCACCTGGTCGTAGGGCACATAGTCGCTCATGCCCTTCAAGGACTGAACCTTGGTCATCGCCGCCGTCAAAGTCGTCTTGCCATGATCAACGTGACCGATCGTGCCTACATTAACGTGCGGCTTTGTCCGCTCAAATTTTTCTTTTGCCATATCTCTTTCCTCCTTCGCTTATTCGTTTCATGCCGGCGGCGGCAGAATTTGCGCCCAAGCCCACGAACGGAATCGAACCGTTGACCTCATCCTTACCAAGGATGTGCTCTTCCAACTGAGCTACGTGGGCAAATTTTAAAAAAACTCAGCCGCACATCCTCCGTAAAAATAAAAACAAACCCCACCCTCCTTTCAACGTTTATTTCACGCTGAAAGCAGTTTTAATATGAGGCATTGTGCGTAACCGGCCGCCCGGGGCTGTTCCCGCATGACGCGACCCTTTTATAAATGAGCGGTTATTTCTAACAAATAACCGCAGGATGTCAATAACTTTTTTAAATTATTTTTTGCCGCATAATTTGACGGCTAGAAACAAAAAAGGTATGCTCGCCCCCGGCATGAAAGCACTGATCCAGCGCGCCGCCCGGGGCCGGGTCCTCCTGGACGGAAAACCGGCCGGAGAAATCGGCCCGGGATTCGTCGTTTTCCTCGGCGTCAGGCAGGGCGACACGGAAAATGACGCGAAACACCTCGCGGAAAAAACATCCGCCCTGCGCATTTTCCCCGACGAGCGCGGCCGCATGAATCTTTCCATCATGGACACCGGAGGCGCCGCGCTGGTCGTATCCCAGTTTACCCTGCACGCCGACACCCGCAAGGGCAACCGCCCCAGCTTTATGATGGCCGCGCCGCCCGGCGAGGCGGAACGTTTGTACGAATGTTATCTCGCCGCGCTGCGGCGCATCCTCGGCGACGACAAGGTCGCCAGCGGGGTATTCCAGGCAAAAATGACGGTGGAAATTTTCAACGACGGTCCGGTAACAATTGAATTGAATAGCGCCGGCGAACGGGAAAACCTGTTTTAAAAGTTGCGCATAGCACTTAAAAGCATATAAACGCGCGCTTTGCGTGCAAAATTAACATAAGCTTTATTCTTCCACCAACGCCAGCATTCTTTCCTTCGGAATCACGAATTTGAACGTCCGGCTGTTTTTGCTACCCGCCCGCGCTCCTTTCGCCGTCCGGCCCGAAATCATGTCCTTCAGTTCCCGGGCGCGCAAATAATCCCCGGAGACTTCAAGCGCCGCCGTTTTGCACCCGGATTCGCAGAAAACAAAAAACACGCGCCGGCCGCCGCTTTTTCCCGCGCGCAGATAAACATCCGCCCCGCGGCCGGCAAAAATCTCCGCGTTCCGAACAAACCCGGCGCGCGCGCAAACCATCTTTAAAAAATCCTCAAACCCGCGGGCTCGTTTTTTCAAATACGTTTCTCCCAGATATGTTCCGAGCAGGACTATCCTGCCTTTGCCGAACACCGTTTCGCCGGCCAGGATTTCCCGGCCATGTTTGGCCCATATTTTTATTTTACCGCGGTCCAGTTGCCACGGCGTCGCCCACTGCGATCCGGTCAAGTCAAAGCGCCGGCCGCGGACAACAACCCGGAACCGGAAAACATCCCCGTCCGTTGAACGGCGGCCGATTTCCCGCGCGCCGCATTTATCCAGGAAGCGGTCTCCGGGATAACGGTAAAGGCCGCGCGAATCAAAGGCGCCGCATTCCGATTCCACCGCCAATGTGCCGCCACCGGCAATATAAGCGCGCAGTTTTGCGCCGGTCTTTTCATCAACCACCAGGGCGCGCGGCATAAAGAGAATTTTCAGCCGCCGCAATTCATCCAGATGTTCCTCTTCAATCATCTCAAAGGGAATGTTCGCCCTGGCCAGCGCCTTGCCGTATCCCAGCAGCGCTTTCAAATAAACCGCGCTTTTTCCGTTGTGGCACCAGTGCAGATAGGCCGACTGCGGGCTGAAAAATATCCCCACCTCGGCGCGGCCGGGCCGGTATTTGTCCAGAATGCCCCTGTATTTTGACAGGACGCCCGCGGTGGCCTTGAAAGCCGCCAGACGTTCCGCGGCGTGGCCGTCAAAACCGGAAATTCCAAAGCCGCCCGCCTCGGTGGTAAAAACCTCGTCCCTCCAGCACCAGAAAAGAACGGCTTCCGCGCCGGCCGCGATGCCGTTCCAGAGCCAGTGCTGCTGCTCCACCGCGCCGACCGGATCCTGCTGAGAAAACCCCTGCGCGGCGCGGCCGCCCTGCAATTCGCTCAGCCAGAGTCTTTTCTTTCCGGCCGCCGACCGGATCGTGTTCATGCGCACGATATAGTCGGCCAGATCTTCCCGGCCCCATTTCGGGAAACTGGAACACCCGATGCCGTCCAGGCAGGAAGCCAGATCCCAGTCATTGCCGCGGTCCAGCGGAGTAAGAATCTGGGGATCAATAATATTGAACGGATCCGTCCCGCAATAATACGGACTGGGAGCGCCGCCGTGCACAGTGACGGGATGATCCGGATCAACCGTTTTTATGGTTTCATATCTTTTCCGGCCATGCTCGCTGGCGCGCAAGGTAAGGAAATGCTGGAATGCCATGGTCTCCGTGAAAGGCCGGTTTGGCAGCCACCCGGGGGAAACGTCCTCCCAGTTGACGTAACGCCTCTGCCAGGCCCGGTTCAATCCCTCCAATCCGTCGTATTTTTCGCGCAGCCACTCCCGGAAAAACCTCAAGGTATGTTCGCAGAAACACACGAGCCCCTGCGCCTGCACGTTCCAGCGCAGTTCATTCCAAACGTCCCATCCGTACAAATTCCGGGCAGTCTTGTAACGCCCGGCCACCTCCCGGAAAAACAGCTGCATCCTTTCCCACACGACCGGATGATCAAAACATCCGCCCGGTGTGATGCCGAAATGGCATTCAACCCGGTTGGCGGAAACGACTTTCTGGCCGAGGTGATTGAGCATTTCCGAGCCGGGAATCTCGCGGTGAATCCAAAGGGGCTGAACTTCGGCAATCGCGCTTAAAACCACTTTCAGGTTGTTTTTGCCGGCCAACTCCACCAGCCGGTCATAGTCGGAAAAATCAAAACGCCCCGGCCGGGCCTCAACCCAACTCCAGAGCACCCATAACTGCAGAGTGTTGAATCCGGCCGCGCGGATCTTTTTCAGATCGTCTTCCCAGTAACGCGCATCAGGAAACGGCGGACGGTAATATTGAACTCCGATCTGCATGTTTTGTCCCCGCAGTATATGAACCGTCTTTTGAATTGTCAATTTGCGAAATTCATGAAAAAAACAATTTTAATTATTGACTCCCCGCCGGATTTTTAATACAAACGCTCCACTTTGTCTTTTTCAACCCTGGCAACAAGCTTTTTTCAAGAAAGAACGACGCGAAAAAACAAAAAAGGAGAAAACACCATGGCAGTCAAAATCGGAATCAACGGCTTCGGCAGAATCGGGCGCCTCGTTTACCGCGCGGCTTATGAGATGAAAGCGCTGGACCAGCTGGAATTTGCGGCGGTGAACGACCTCACCGACACCAAAACGCTGGCCCATCTGCTGAAATACGACTCCACCTTCGGAAAATTCCCGGGCGCCGTCAGCCACGACGAGCAGAACATAATTATTGACGGCAAAAAAATCAAAACGCTCGCCGTCAAGGAAGGTCCCGGCAAAATGCCCTGGAAAGACCTCGGCGTACAGGTCGTCCTGGAAAGCACCGGCCGTTTTACCGACAACACCGAAAAGGCGAAGGAAACCGACCGGCCCGGCCTGCATATCACCGCCTCAGGCGCCAAAAAAGTCCTGATCAGCGCGCCGGCCAAGGGCCACGACGTTACCCTGGTGATGGGCGTCAACGATAACGCCTATGACCCGGGCAAACACCATGTCATTTCCAACGCCTCCTGCACCACCAACTGCCTCGCGCCCATGGTGAAGGTCTTGAACGACGCCTTCGGGATTGAAAAAGGCCTGATGACCACCATTCATTCCTACACCAACGACCAGCGCATTCTTGATTTCCCCCACAAGGATTTGCGCCGGGCGCGCTCCGCGGCGGTCTCCATCATCCCCACCACGACCGGCGCGGCCAAGGCCATCGCGGAAGTTATTCCCGAAATGAAAGGCAAACTACACGGTTACGCCCTGCGCGTTCCCACCCCGGACGGCTCCGTAACCGACCTCTCGGTGGTCCTTAAAAAGACCGCCGCCGCCGACCAGATCAACGCGGCGTTCAAAAAGGCCGCCGATGGATCCCTGAAGGGATTCCTGGCTTATTCCGACGATGACATTGTCCTCGCGGACATCGTCGGCGACCGGCACAGCTGTATTTTTGACAGCAAGCTCACCATTGTCCTCGGCGACAATCTGGCCAAGATCGTCGGCTGGTATGACAACGAATGGGGTTACTCGTGCCGTTGCGTGGATTTGCTGAAGAAGCTGGCGGCGACGCTGAAATAGACACATTTAATCAGGTCGCCAAAGGCGGCAATTATATTGGATCCATGTAGGAGCCGCATCCCTATGCGGCGATTCCGGACGGCAAAGCATACATCGCCGAACGCGGGTTCGGCTCCTACAACGGAACGTTTGAGCATATTTTTGGAATTCATACACATGAACAAAAAAACCGTCCGCGACGTTGACCTGAAAAACAAGCGCGTTCTCATGCGCGTGGATTTTAACGTGCCGCTGGAAAACGGCAGGGTATCCGATGACACCCGCATCCGCGCCGCGCTTCCGACCATTCAATACGTCCTTGACCAGGGTTCCTCTCTGGTGCTCATGAGTCATCTCGGCCGGCCGACCGGCAAGCCGGATGTGAAATTCAGCCTGAAACCCGCCGCCGAACGGCTGGCCGAAATCCTCGGCAAACCCGTCGGGTTCGCGCCGGACTGCATCGGTCCGGAGGCCGAGGCAATGGCCCGGTCTCTGAAACCGGGCGAAGTGCTTTTACTGGAAAACCTCAGGTTTCATCCGGAAGAAGAGGGAAAACCCGACCTGCCAAAAACCGCTTCGGACGAGGAGAAAAAAGCGGCCAAGGCTGAAATGAAAAAGAAGCAGAAGGTCTTTGCCGGCCAACTGGCGCAGTTCGGAAACGTATACGTCAACGACGCCTTCGGCACGGCGCACCGGGCGCATGCCTCCATCGTGGGGGTGGCGGAATCTTTCCGGGAACGCGCCGCCGGTTTCCTGATGGAGAGGGAAATTGAATACTTGAGCAAAGCCACCTCCAACCCGGCCAAGCCTTACGCGGCCATCATCGGCGGCGCCAAAATCAGCGACAAAATCAATGTCCTTACCAATCTCCTGGACAAGGTTGACGCCCTGCTGATCGGCGGCGGCATGGCCTATACTTTTTACCGCGCGAAAAACCTGCCGGTCGGCAAATCCCTCGTGGAAAGCGACAAGGTTGACCTGGCCCGGGACGTCCTTGCCCAAGCCGCCCAAAAGGGCGTGCAACTGCTCCTGCCGGTTGACAATATTATCGCCGACGCCTTCAGCGCCGACGCCAACACCAGGGTCGCGGATGAAAACGGCATTGAGGAAGGCTGGATGGCGCTGGATATCGGCCCCAAAACCGCCCAGCTTTTCGCGGCCGCGATCAAAAACGCGAAGACCATCGTCTGGAACGGGCCCATGGGCTGTTTTGAAATGGCCCCGTTTGAAGACGGCACTTTCGCCGTCGCCCGCGCCATCGCCGCCAACCGCGGCTGCGTCAGCATCATCGGCGGAGGCGACAGCGTCAGCGCGGTCAACAAAAGCGGCCTGGCGGATAAAATGAGCCATATCAGCACCGGCGGCGGCGCCAGCCTGGAATTCCTGGAAGGAAAGGAATTGCCGGGCATCGCGGTCCTGAGCGACAAATAGTTGTTTAAGTTTTTGTTTTTTGGTCTGATAAACAGGATTCTGCAGCGTATTTTTTAATCCCGCCCATAGCGTAATCCCGCCTCGGATTCAGGAGAAGAAACATGATGCATCAAGCAAAACTATATGTTGTTTTACTGGCATTTATGCTGGGTTGGCATGGTCTGCCCGAGCGTGTCTTTGCCTGGGATTATACCCAGAGCGCGAATTTTGGGATATTGCAACCCGGCGATCATGTTGATTTCACGGTTACACCGCCTAAAAACGCGAAGGGGGACAATGCGATTGTGACAAAAGGCGCTTGCGATCAACCCGGCGGATTTATCTGGGTGGGCGGGCCGGCAAGCTGGAACGGGACTGTACCGCCGGATTTTGCGGCCCAGCACATTGGTCGTTTCAGCGGCGAATATACCTATCCGGGGACAAACGCGGGCCGGGCATTAACCTGGAAAATGGATACGGAGGCGGAGGTTGTTAAGCTGGAGACGATAACCGACGCTACAATCCCTGTCGACCGCACAAGAAAAAAACTCGGTGTTGGAGAAAAAGTTACTCTAACACTTGAAGGCGCAACAGGAAGCCAAGTTACATGGTCATTAACAGGGGATGGATCAATATATCCATCGTCTGGCAGTTCAACCAAATTCACTGCGCATGAAAGAGCTTCCGGTGCGTCCGTCACGGCTGCATATAAGGGCAAAACATACACCGCTAATTTCTCAGTAGTTGAGCCAAGTGGAATAGAGATGGAACGAGAACCCGGAACAACAAACTGGCACATAAACGGAACAGCATCTGCTGGATTCAAAGGCCGAGCATATATAACGCCAAATGATGTTTCCTTCATCAATATTGAGATGAGAGAACAGTCATGCGTGGGGATAGGAAATGGGTTCTACAGCGATTTGAATGGTGCTATTCATCCTATTGGTGACTGGGGAAAAGTTATTGCCGGTACAGAAACAAAGCCCAACAAGGATGACTTCGTGGATACTGTGCAAAGCGATAGTCGAGAGCCACCCTTTTCATACGGCACATTCACATGGCCAATACCATGGGAGTTCCGGGTCGGAAGTGGAAATGCGAAAGTTTTCAAGACCGTAACACATTACCAAGAAGCAGACGACACCGGTAAAATTACAATAAGTAAAGGCGGATTTTCGGTAAGTAAAAACGCTGATGATCCAACGTCTGGATATTAAAAAAACGCGAGAGGAGGGGAAAATGAAAATCATTATAACTGTTTGCCTTTCAGTTTTTATTTCTTTGGTTTCCATAAGCTTAGCAGAAGATGCAGAAAATCAAAAAAACACAGAGAGACTCACAATGAAAACCGTGGAAATTAAGGCAAAAGAAATTGATAGCAATTTGGTTAGATTTCATAAAGAGAAAGACGTTCAAATCATTGAACAAATAATCGGCAGCCTGACCAGCCTGCGGAAACTTGATAAACTAAACGTCGATGAATGGCTCACGGAATGGCCAAACGCACGCAGGATTCAGGCGGAGCTTTGGTTTAAATTACATGAGGCAGTAGAGAAAGAAATCGATAAGAACTTTGATTTTACCTCTTCTCCCCAGAGAAACATTTCTGCTCCGGGTTCATATCCATCAGGGGTAGCCCCCGAATCGATAAAAGAACCTGAACTCCGTAAAGAATATGAAAAAGCCCTTGCAGAAAACAAGAAAAAAATAGACGAGCATAATTTTCAGTATCGTCTTCGCAAGCTGGAAGAGGACATATCTTACAAACTGGAATGTTTCCTGGTGGAAGTATACTCACAACCACCTGAGGCGATTGATGAGCTTCAAAAAATAATGGACACCTACAAGATGAACGAGGAAACAAAGAGCAGAATGCTGAAAAAATTATCCAAGTAGTTAAAATGCCGTAGCAGATACAAACAACTCTGATAAAGTCATACAGTATCTTCTCATGCCAGTAACGAATAAAATATCAAACGCATCCCAAGACATACTTATACCTTAAATGTATCGTGCCTCTAAATTAAGTATTAACGTCACCATTGCTTTCTGCTTGTGCCTTACCTCCTGCCTGCCAGCCATTGCCGGCAATCCATCCAACGAAGCGGAAGAAGCCTGTCTCCGCGAAGAATTGATGTTCCGCCACATCCGCAAAATGGCGGACGGAACATTCAGCAAAAATGATTTCAAAGCCTGCGAATATTTTCTGGCCGAAGCAATATCCGCGGCACGCACGCGCTGGCTTGCGATCCTGGCGCGTTACCAGAACATAATGGAACAAAATCCGCTGGCGACCCTCACGCTGGTTGCGCCGGTATTGGTCGGGGAGGACAAAGCGCGGCAGTGGAAAACGGCTCAAGCCGAAGCGGAACAAAAGGAAAAAGCACAAAAAGGGAAACCAGTCAAATCCAAACAGCCTGAACGTTCAGAGCCGCAACGTTTATTTGCCTCCTTCCCGCCTGCGGAGGAATGGATAATTGACCGTGTTACGGCGGACTGTGCCGTGGAGGCGACAAGAGCGCATTTGGCATTGAAGGAATACGAGACGGCCTTGGACCAGATCAATTACCTGGGGCCGAAGCTTGAAGAATTAGCACGGGTATTGGTCTGTGAATGCGGCGGCGATCTGCTTATGACCATGCAACGGTATGAACAAGCTGTCCGGTTTTACGGGTATGCCCTATATTGTCTCAATGAACAGCGGAAAGTGCCGCTGGACAAGGCGGCGGCAGAGAAGGCCGGCCGGGAAACGGATAGATTCATTACGGATAACGAATTTGGCTTGTATCGGGGCGAAATGATAGAGGCGAAAGCCGATTACTGTCTGGAAATTCTTTATGATCCTGCTGGGGCGGCGGAGGGGTATATCTTGACTTTATGCTGGGAAACTGTATGGTAATGACGGAACAGAATTACGGCGAAGCGCTCAATTATTTTAATAAATTCAGACAGGAGTACCGGAATACTCCGACCTGGCCACGGGCAATTATGGCGGGCTTTATGATCTATCAAAATAAGGGCCAAGATGATAAAGCGCTGGCCGCATTGAAGGACGTTCATCGGCGTTTCCCGGACA
>JAQUQV010000009.1 GCA_028715905.1 Kiritimatiellia bacterium | reverse complement strand
AACGATATTAAAATTACAAAAAAAAATCAAGCGGGCAAAAGATTAACCGAAGATATTTCTTTAATTGATTTTTAAGGGCGGACTTTATAAACTGCGCCCATACATTTCATGAAAACGGACGTCTTGAATCCAAAAGTTTGCGCGCGTTTACTGCAGATCGCCGCCAGCGTAAGGCCTCAGTTTTGAGGGGGAGAGAGAAACCGTAGGGGCTTCGCTTGCGAAGTCCTCTTCAATAAAGACGGGCGCGCGACAAGCGCGGCCCCTACGAAGACTGGCCAATTGAATTGCCATCCACCCACATAACTGAGGGGTTACCCGCCAGCTCCTGATTAGCTTGCCAAACAAAAAACCAAATGTATAATGCCGGCATGAATAAAGAAACAACCATTGGCGGCGTTCTGATAGACGGCCTGAAAAACATCGGCATCAAACACGTCTTCGGCGTCCCCGGGGACTATGCGCTGGACTTCCTGGACCGGGTGATTGAAAGCGGACTGGAATTCGTCGGCACCTGCAATGAACTGAACGCCGGTTACGCCGCCGACGGATACGCGCGCGCGCAAGGCGCCGGCGCGGCGATTGTAACCTACGGGGTCGGCGGATTCAGCATTCTCAACGCCGTGGCCGGGGCCTGGGCCGAACAGGTGCCGTTGATCGTCATCAGCGGCGCCCCCCATTCGCGCCAACGCCGCGCGGGCGCGCTGGTCCACCACCTTGCAGGCGACTACGCCCTGCAGTCCGAAATTTTCAAAAAAATGACAATTGACTCGGCAGTCCTTGACAACCCCCGCACCGCCGCCGCGGACATTGAACGCGTTCTGGCAAACTGCCTTGCCCGCAAAAAACCGGTTTATTTTGAAATCCCGGTTGACGCCGTTGACCAGCCCTGCGACCCGCGTTCCAGCGCAGGTTCCCGGCCGGCGGTTGCCCCCGTACACCCGTCCAATCCAGCGGCGTTGGCGGAAGCGGCCGGGGAAGCCGCCGATATGATTAACACGGCAAAAAATCCGGTCGTTATCGCCGGGGTGGAAATCGCCCGGTTTCAGCTTGCCGCGCCGACGCTGAAACTGGTGGAAACGGCCGAGCTACCCTATGCCACCACCATCAGCAGCAAGTCGGTTTTGCCGGAGCTTCACCCGCAGTTTGTCGGCGTATACCAGGGCGCCTTCAGCCGCGAAAGCACGCGCGCCCAGATTGAATCCTCGGATTGCGTACTTTGCCTCGGAGTCTGGATGAACGATTTCAACACGGGAATGTTCACGACTAAACTGGATGAAAACAGCCTGCTCAACGCGCATTCAGATTATCTGCAAATCAAGCACCATGGCTACAACAATATCCGGCTGGACGACTTTATCGCGGGGCTCATCCCCCTTCTGCGGCCGCGGTCATTCATCCAATCGCATCCCCTGGCCCGCGCCCTGCCCCGCCGCAATTACCGGGCGCAGGCCGGGCAAAAGATCACTGTCCGGCGGTTTTACGAAAGAATCAACAACCTGCTGGATGACAACATGATCCTTATTTCAGACACCGGCGACTGCATCTGCGCGGCGGCGGATTTATACATTGAAGAGGCCGAAAACTTCATCGCCCAGGCCTATTACCTTTCCATCGGATTTTCCCTGCCCGCGGCGCTCGGCGTGTCGCTGTCCAGCCCCGGCAAGCGCGCGGTGGTTTTAATCGGCGACGGCGCCTTCCAGATGACGGCCCAGGAGCTTTCCACCATCATCCGCAAAGAATGCAATCCCATAATTTTTGTCCTGAACAACCAGGGCTACGTGATTGAAAGAATGATCCACGACGGGGTTTACAACGATATCCAGAACTGGAAATACCATAAACTGGGCGAAGCGTTCGGCAGCGGCAATCCCGGCGCGGCGGTCCGCGCCGAGGACGAGCTTGAAAAGGCGATTGAAGCCGCGCTGGCGGACAACACCCGTCCGGCGCTTATTGAAATTGTCCTGGAACCGCGGGATTGCTCGGAAGTGCTCGCCGTTCTTGGCCGGGAAGTGCGCGGTTTGAGCAAGCTTCCCGAAGGCGGCCGAGCCGCCGGCCGCAAATTGCCGCCGGCGGATTGATGATGAATAACGCGCTATGCAAGCTTGATGTCGTCGCTCACGCGGGGTTAACCACGTTGCATGAAATTCGTGCAATATTCGGGTTATAAAATGCCGAGAAAATCAAATAGCATGAAATTAGACCCGATTAAAATGAAAGACTGGCAGATTGCCGAGGCGGCCGAAGAAAATATGCGGCCGTTCTCCGAACTGGCCGCCGAAATAGGATTCAAGGACGAAGAAATAATCCCGATGGGCCGGCAAATCGGAAAAATTGACGCCCTGCGCGCCCTGAAACGGCTGCATAACGCGCCCCGTGGCAAATACATTGACGTAACCGCCATTACCCCCACTCCGCTCGGCGAAGGCAAAACCACGACCACCATGGGCTTGATTGAAGGCCTCGGCCGGCTCGGCAAAAAAGTCGCGGGCGCGATCCGCCAGCCAAGCGGCGGGCCGACCTTCAACATCAAGGGGTCGGCCGCCGGCGGCGGCCTGGCGCAGTGCATCCCGCTCGCGCCTCTCTCCATCCGCCTCACCGGCGACATTGATTCCATCACCAATGCCCATAACCTGGCCATGGTGGCGCTCACTTCCCGGATGCAGCACGAGCGCAATTACGACGACGCGCGCCTCGCCAAAGCCGGCCTGAAACGGCTGGACATTGACCCGCGGCGGATTGAAATCAAATGGGCGATTGACTTCTGCGCGCAAGCCCTGCGCAACATCACCATCGGCAAAGGCGGCAAAATGGACGGATTTGAAATGGAATCCGGATTTCAAATCACCGTCTCCAGTGAAATCATGGCCATCCTGGCGGTGGCGCGCGACCTGCAGGATTTGCGCGCGCGCATGGCGCGGATCGTGGTGGCCTATGACAAAAAAGGCAACCCGGTTACCACCCGCGACCTGGAAGTTGACGGCGCCATGACGGCCTGGATGACGGACGCCATCAACCCTAATCTCCTGCAAACGATAGAAGGCCAGCCGGTCTTTGTCCATGCCGGACCGTTTGCCAATATCGCCATCGGGCAAAGCTCAATCATCGCCGACGAAATCGGCATCCGCCTCGGCGAATACCATGTCACGGAAAGCGGCTTTGCGGCCGACATCGGTTTTGAAAAATTCTGGAACCTGAAATGCCGTTTTTCAGGGTTGCAACCGAACGCGGTCGTGATTGTGGCAACCGTGCGCGCGCTTAAAATGCACGGCGGCGGCCCGGCGGTTAAACCGGGGCTGCCGCTGGACGAAGCCTATCGCCGCGAAAATCTGCCCCTGCTTGAAAAGGGCTGCGAAAACCTGGCGGCCCATATTGAAACCGTCAAGAAAAGCGGCGTGCGGCCGGTGGTCTGCATCAACGGTTTCCATACCGACACCCGGGAGGAAGTGGCGCTGATAAAAAAGATCGCCGAGCAAAACGGCGCCCTGGCGGCGCTTTCCGAGCATTGGCTCAAGGGCGGCGAGGGAGCGCGGGAGCTGGCCGAGGCGGTCATGGCCGCCTGCGGCGAAAAGAACCATTTCAAATTCCTCTATGATCTTTCCATGCCGCTGCGCCAGCGGATTGAAATAATTGCGAAGGAAGTTTACGGCGCCGACTGCGTAACTTACACCGACACCGCCGCAGCCAAGGCCCGGGCGTTTGAAGCCGACCCGGAAATCGCGCAACTCGGCACGTGCATGGTTAAGACGCATTTAAGCCTCTCGCACGACCCGAACGTGAAAGGGCGGCCGCGCGGCTGGACTCTGCCGATCCGCGATATCCTGATTTACAAGGGCGCGGGATTCGTCGTGCCCGTGGCGGGCGACATCAAACTCATGCCGGGCACATCATCAAGCCCGGCCTTCCGCAACCTTGACGTGGACGTCCAGACCGGCAAAGTCAGGGGATTGTTCTGAAAATAAACAGGAGACAGGATGACACATTCCCAGATTAATTTCCGCGGGCTCGGCATAGAACCCGGGCTGTTAAATGCCCTTGACGAGCATAAATTTATTACGCCGACCCCGATTCAATACAAGGCCATTCCCATCGCCATTGAGGGAAAGGACCTTATCGGCATCGCCCAGACCGGCACCGGCAAGACGCTCGCCTTCGGCATTCCCATGGTTCAGCGCCTGGGGCAAAAACCGGGTCAACGCGGACTGGTGCTGGTGCCGACCCGCGAATTGGCCATGCAAGTCAATGACGCCCTGGTAAAAATCACGCCGGTCTATAAACTAAAAACCACCGTCGTCATCGGCGGGGCTTCCATGCACGAACAACTTCTCCGGCTTAAACAAAATCCCCAGATAATCATCGCCACGCCCGGCCGGCTGAACGACCATATTGAACATCACCGTCTGCGGCTGGACGATGTCGGCGTCCTCGTGCTGGATGAGGCCGACCGAATGCTGGACATGGGGTTTCTACCGCAGATTGAGCGCATATTGAAAACTATTCCCCGCGCGCGGCAGACCATGCTTTTTTCGGCAACAATCCCGCCGAGCATAGTCAAGATCGCTTCGCGGCACATGCAAATGCCGGTCCAGACCGAAATCGCTCCCTCCGGCACGGCCGCAGAACTGGTTTCGCAGGAACTTTTCGTCACGCGGCGGGAATTGAAAGGAAATCTCCTGAACGAATTGCTGAAACAATATTCCGGTTCGGTGCTTTTATTTGTGCGGACAAAGCGGTCGGCCGCCAGGGTGGCGCGGCTGCTTGAAAACAAGGGGCACTCCGTCGCGGAAATTCACGCCGACCGGTCTTTAGGCCAGAGGAAGGACGCCTTGCGGGGCTTCAAATCCGGGCAATACCGCATTCTCGTGGCAACCGATATTGCCGCAAGGGGCATTGATGTGGCCGGGATTGAGCTTGTAATAAATTATGATTTGCCGGACGATCCCGAAAATTACGTCCACCGGATCGGACGCACCGGGCGGGCGGGCAAAACCGGCCATGCCATCACGCTGGCCATGCCTGACCAGAAACAGGATGTGCTCCGGATTGAAAAGATTATCCGCGCGAGCATCCCCTTGTCCACCCACCCGGACATGCCGGCGGAAAAATTTTATCCTCCGCCGAAGGTCATGACCCGCTCCTTCCGTCCTTCGCGCCGGCGCTGGCGGCGCTGATATACCCCCGACCGAACGTTAACCGGACGTTTCCTTACGGTTTGCCGGCTTCCGGCTTGGCGGCAGGTTGGGCGGCGGCCTGTTCCGAACCTTTGCGGATATAGACTTCCACGCGCCGGTTCTTCTCATTGCCGTTGACGGAATCATTGGGCGCCAGCGGCCGGGTATAACCGTAGCCGACCGGCTTCATGCGACTGACCGGGATATTGAAGTTTTTGTGGAGGTAATCCCGGACGGCCGCGGCGCGGCGCGCGGAAAGCTCCATGTTGTATTTGAAAACCGAAGTTTTGCGCTTGTCGGCATGGCCTTCAATGCGGGCGGTTGCGCCCGGATCGCGGGCAAGCACCTTGCCAATCTTGTTCAGGTCGGCAAAATACTGGCTGCGAATGACTGCTTTGTCGGTTTCAAATTCAATATGGAGGGTGAACAGCAAAAGGTCGTCGCTGGGATCCAGCGGATTGGTGCCGTCTTCAATGACCTCATGGCCGTCGGCCACGCCACCGGCGTCGGTATCGCGCACAAGCGGATTGGTTTTATAATTGTACACTTCGGCGCCGTCTTTCAGACCGTCATAGTCGGTATCCGGATTCAGGGGATCGGTCAAATATTTTTTGACTTCCTCCCCATCCGTCAAACCGTCGCCGTCCGTGTCGGGATTATGCGGGTCGGTGCCCAGTTGAAGCTCCTCGGCATCGGAAAGACCGTCGCCGTCGCTGTCAAGCGGGCCGCCGGAAACCACGTATTTCGCGGGGACATGCGCGCCCCATTTCCAATTGACGCCGACGCTCGGCATGAAATTAAACTCAATGGCATCCCGTTCCTTGTGGATCGGCGAAGCGCACATCAAATCCACAGCGAGGGACCATTCCGGATTAAAGTGATAAGCCAAACCGCCGCCGTAACGCAGAACGGGGTCAATCCGCCAGCAGTCCTCGCGTTCGCGCTGGAAATAATTTCCACCCACACCCACCCGGAAATACGGATCCCAGTGGCGGTCATCGGCGGCAATGATGTGAAAAAGCGCGTCCGCAGCCAAGCCGAGCGCCCATGTGGACTCGCCGTCAAGCCCTTTCCGGGGATGCGGCACATTATTGGCGTCATAGTCATAAACGGTATTGCGGTT
Source organism: Kiritimatiellia bacterium (assembly GCA_028715905.1). NCBI lineage: Bacteria > Pseudomonadati > Kiritimatiellota > Kiritimatiellia > Kiritimatiellia bacterium. Next base: position 46,326 of record JAQUQV010000009.1, on the reverse strand, counting down.
CAATTTGGGAAAAACGAGGAGAGAGCCTTCAAATGACCAGCGGGGATTGTAATCATAGCCGATTTTCAACTGGATAAAGCCCCCGGATTTGGTGGCCTCGTCGCCTTCAAAATTGATATAACCGCCGCCGAGCCCGAGGTACCACGGCGGAATCTCCTCGCTCTGCGGCGCGGTTTCCGCAAATGAAGGCCATGCAACCGTTAAACCCGCCCCGATTAACAAGCCCGCCATCAGAAACTTTTTCATATTCAATCTACCTCCGGTAATTACCATAATTGCAAAGTTGCGTTACTTTTCTAACATGACTTGCGGATAGAACGCAAGGAAAAAAAACATTATTTTGCGCCTTTTGCCGCCGGCGGCGGTTATAACCCGCCCCCGCCTTGGCGCGCCGGCGCGCGCGGCATCCCCCGGATAAATTCTCCCGCGGTCTGTCCGGCAACATTCCGGAATACGCGCATGAAATAAAACTGGTCGGCGAACCCGGTCTCTTCGGCGGCCTCCTTGATGGAAGCGCCCCGCAGCAGCAAATCCTTGGCGCGGGAAATGCGCGCGGCCATGATGAATTCCACGGGACTGCGGCCGGTGTGCCGGCGGAACATTCTCCGGAAGTGCGGCACGCTCAAACGGCTGACCGCGGCCAGTTCGCCGACCGTCAGCCGGGCCCCCAAGCGGCGCCGAATATGTCCGATCGCGGCTTCCAAGCCGGGGCCGGACGCCTTAAAATTCCCGGCGGATTGGAGACGAAATAACCCCGCCAGCATGTTCAGGATCACGGCCTGCCGCTCCAGCGCCGCGGCCCGGTCCTCAATATCCATCAGCCGCAGCAACTCATAAAATGACGGGCGCACGATTTCGGCCGCACGATGAAGCACCGGCCCGCGGCAACCGAGCCCGGCAATGTCAAGCTGTGTCGTCGCCAGCGGACCGTTCCAGAGAATCCAGCGGCTGAACCAGGTCCGGTCCGGACCGTAAACCGCCGGTTCTTCCGGCAGGAGCAGAAACGCATCGCCGGCTTGAACGGGATAACGGCCACCGCTTTGCGTTATTAAAACGCCTGCGCCCGATTCCACCGCCACAACCGCGCACTGTCCCAGAATGCGCAGCCGGCAAAGGTCTTTTCCCGCGTCCCGCGCGCTGCCGATACGGTCCACCCATAGTCCGGCCCGGCGCTCATAAACGCCGGGCGTCCGGAACCGCGTTTCGCGGAAGACAGTTATCTTTGCGATTGTTTTGTCCATACAAATGATCGCTTTGTGCATTGTTTTACATGAAAGCATTTACTAACATTGCCCCATAAACAATTCAAGCTAATTCATAACATAAGCGAATAGTATATAATCAGAGAAGGAAAACCACCATGAACGAACGCGACCGATGCCTGCAAACGTTGTTGTTTAAAAAACCCGACATGGTCCCACTGACGCCGGGTTGCGGACGGGAATCAACAATTGCCGCCTGGCGGAAACAGGGATTGCCCGCGGACCAGGCCAATCAATACAACGAATACGCCTACCGCCTGGCGGGGGGAAAACTGCCCTGGCCGCAGGGCGGAACAAATTTTTCTGTCAATTTTATGATGATCCCGCAGTTTGAGGAAAAAACCATTGAGGAGAATGAAAATTCCATAATCGTTCAGGACTGGAAAGGCAACGTCTGCGAGATTGACAAGAAATATTCCGTGGAATATCTGCGCAGCGGCAGGGATTTTGTGACCCGGCGCTGGCTCAAATGCCCGGTGGAAAACCGCAAGGACTGGGAAGACATGAAAAAACGTTATAATGCGAATGACCCGGCGCGGCTGCCGCCGAAAGCCGAAGAACTCGGCCGGCGGTTGCGCGGGCGCGACTGGTTTGTTGAGCCGAACATTTACGGCCCTTTCTGGCAGTTGCGCGAATGGGTTGGATTTGAAGGGCTCTGCATGCTGTTTTACGACGCCCCCGCCCTGGCCGCCGATATGATCGCCTTCTGGCAGGAATATATCGCCGGGGTGCTCAGGCAAACTTTCAAATATTGCATCCCGGACAGCATCCACATCTCCGAAGACATGGCTTACAAGAATTTTTCCATGATTTCCCCGGAAATGGCCAGAAAATTCATGTTGCCGACCTGGAAGCGCTGGGGCGAGATCATTCGCGGCGCGGGCGTGCCGGTCTACGCCTGCGATTCCGACGGCTACGTCGGCGAACTGATCCCGCTCTGGATTGAAGCTGGCATCAATGTCTGCGACCCCATGGAAGTTGCGGCCGGCAACGACATTGCCGCGCTCCGCAAGCAATTCGGGAAAAACATGGCTTTCCGCGGAGGAGTGGACAAGCGCGCCATGGCCAGGGGCGGCCGCGTGATAGAAGCGGAAATAGAAAGACTGCGCCCCGTGATTGAAGACGACGGCTATATCCCCGGCTGCGACCACGGCGTCCCGCCGGACGTTTCCTGGCCCGATTACGTCAATTACGTGCGTTTGCTGGCCAAAGCCACGGGCTGGTTGTAAAAGAAAAATCCGGGATTAAGCATACTCGTAAGATTTTTCCGCTCACTTGCCGGACGCAATCAGATGCTCGGCAATCTGGACCGCGTTGGTGGCCGCGCCCTTGCGGATATTGTCTCCGCTGACAAACAGCGCCAGCCCGTTCTTGACGCTTTCATCGGGGCGGATCCGGCCGACGTAAACGTTATCCTGGCCGGAAATTTTGACCGGCATCGGATACTCATCGGCCGGCAGGTTATCGTAAACCACCACGCCGGGCGACTTGGCCAGGATGGCGCGGGCCTCGTCCACGGTCATCGGGCGGTCAAATTCAATGTTAACGGCCGCGCAGTGTCCGTTCAGTACCGGCACGCGCACGCAGGTGGCGCAAACCCTGATTCTTTTATCCTCAAATATCTTGCGGGTCTCCTTCAGCATTTTCAGCTCTTCGCTGGTATATCCCGGAAGCTCGTCTTTCGGCCCGCCGATTTTGGGGATCAGGTTGAAGGCGATCTGGTGGGGATAGACGGAATGTTTCAGTTCTTTGCCGGCGGCATAGTCCCGGACCTGCTGCTCAAGTTCCACCATCGCCGGCCGGCCCGTTCCGGAGACGGCCTGGTAGGTGCTCACCACAAACCGGCGGATGCGCGCCACCCGGTGCAGAGGGGCTAAGGCCATCAACACTATGATGCTGCTGCAATTCGGATTGGCGATAAAACCATTGTGCTTGTCCAATGCCTGCGGATTGATTTCCGGTATCACGAGGGGCACGCGTGAATCCATGCGGAAATCATCGCCGTTATCAATAACAATGACGCCCTTTTCAACCGCGGGCCAGCCGAACTGCTGGGACGCGCCTTTCGCCCCTTCAGTGCCGGCGAAAAAGGCAAAATCCAATCCCTGGAAAGCCTCCGGCGAAGCCGGGATAACATGAAAGGTTTCGCCGTCAATGACCTCATCCCGTTCTGAACGCGCCAAAATCCTTATTTCCTCAACCGGGAAATTGCGTTGGCGGAGGACGCGGATCATTTCGGCCCCAACCGCGCCTATGCCGACTATGCCGACCTTGTGTTTTTTCATCGCTTTATCCCTTTAAGCAAAACAGACCGCAATAAAGATTTTTTCCGGATAAAAATCAACCGGCGACTTTTTCGGCCACCATGTCCCCCACTTCGCTGGTTGAATATCCCATCTTGCCGGCGCCGAGGTTTTTCACCTTGTTGGCCGTAACGAACATGACCGCCTGTTCAATGGCGTCCGCGCCCTTTGCCTCGCCGAGCTCGGCCAGCATCATCTGTCCGGCGCAAACGGCCGCGAGGGGGTTGATGACATTTTTTCCGGTGTATTTTGGGGCCGAGCCGCCGATGGGCTCAAACATGCTCACCCCCTCGGGGTTGATATTGCCGCCGGCGGCGATGCCCATGCCGCCCTGGGTCATGGCGCCCAGGTCCGTGATTATATCGCCGAAAAGGTTTTCCGTGACAATCACGTCAAACCATTCCGGGTTTTTAACCATCCACATGGTAGTGGCGTCCACATGGTAATAATCGCGCTTGATCTCGGGATAGTCTTTTTGCCCGATTTCATGGAAAGCGCGCTCCCACAGGTCAAAGACATAAGTCAAGACATTGGTTTTGCCGCTCAAGGCAAGGGTCTTGCGCTTGTTGCGTTTGCGCGTATATTCAAAGGCATAGCGCAAACAGCGTTCAACCTGAAAGCGCGAATACAACATGTTCTGCACCGCCACCTCGTTGGGCGTGCCTTTCATCATGATGCCGCCGGTTCCGGTATACATTCCGCCCGAATTTTCGCGGACAACGACGTAATCAATCTGTTCGGGCCCCTTGCCTTTGAGGGGGCAGTCCACCCCCGGAAACAGTTTGACCGGCCGCAGATTAATATACTGGTCCAGTTCAAAGCGGAGGGCCAGCAGAATTCCCTTTTCCAGGATGCCGGGCTTAACGTCGGGATGGCCGATCGCGCCGAGGTAAATCGCGTCAGATTTGCGCAGTTCCTGGACGACCGAAGCCGGGCAGGTTTCGCCCGTTTTAAGGTAACGGGCGCCGCCCAGGTCGTAATGCGTAAAATCAAGCTTGAATCCGAATCTAGAGGCGGCCGCCTCCAGGACTTTCAATCCTTCCCTGATAACTTCCGGCCCGGTCCCGTCGCCGGGAATCACCGCAATCTTGTATTGTTTTGCCATATGGTTCCCTTCCTCTTTCCAATAAAAGCCCGTAATTTATCAATATTTACCGCAAGTGCAACCTTTTTTTTGAGGCCGGCCGGCCGTAAAAATTTTCTTGCTTTTCAACCTGCGGCCGTTAACGTTTGCGGCAATCACTGCATAATTGTACGGAAAAACAAAAAAACATGAGTAAAAACAAAGTCAAAGTCGGCATCATAGGGCTGGGCGCCATCGGCAGCGTCCATGCGGACGCTTACCGCGCCCTGCCCGACGCCGAAATATCGGCCGTTTGCGACGTCGCCAACACGCGGCTGAATGAGATCGGAAACAAATACAATGTCCGCCAAAAATATAACGATTACCGCGAACTGCTCAAAAGCGGCGTGGAAGCGGTCAGCATCTGCGTCGGCAATGCCCTGCACTGCGAGGTGGCGCTTGCCGCCCTCAGGGCCGGCAAGCATATTTTACTGGAAAAACCGATGGCCATGAACGCCGCGGAAGCCGCCCGGATCGCCGCGGCCGGCAAGAAAGCAAAAAAAATCATTCAAATCGGCATGGTCCGACGCCAGAACGAACAGGTGAAAATCGTCCGCGATTACATCCAGAAGGGATTCTTCGGCAACATTTATCATTTGCGAACGGTTCTCATCCGCCGGCGCGGCATCCCGGGCCTGGGCGGCTGGTTCACCACCAAGTCCGCTTCGGGCGGCGGCCCCCTGATTGACCTGGGAGTGCACTGGTTTGACGCCGCCATGCACGTCAGCGGACTCTGGAACCCGACCAGCGTCAGCGCCATGAACTACGCCAAGTTCGGCCGGAATATGCGCCAATACCGTTACGTCAGCATGTGGGCCGGACCGCCGAATTACAACGGCACATGCGACGTTGAAGACTATTCCGTCGGCCTGGTCCGATTCGGCAAAACAGCCACCATGGTTTTTGAAATAGCCTGGGCGGCCAACACGGAAGAACAGAACTATATTGACGTGCTCGGGGACAAGGGCGGGGCCCGGTTCCTTGACGGAAAACCGCTCGCGATTTTCACTGAAAACAACAACCGGATCGCGAATGTTTCCCCGTTGACCAACGAGTCCGAAAATATATTTCATCGCCAGGCCGGCATATTCATCAAGGCCTGCCGCGGAAAATGCCCGCCGGCCGCCACGGCCGAAGAAGGCGTTACGGTCATGAAACTGATTGACGCCGTTTATGCTTCCGGCAAAAACGGACGCGAAACGGCCGTTTAGCCCGTATTTCGCTTAACGGCCATCGCGCAATTATATTGCCTGTTTGCGGCGGACATTTCTACGCACTACCATCTTATCAAGAAATCTGTCAAGCGATCTCACTAGCTGGGTTTGACGCAGGTATGATGACTGTTTCAATGAGGCAATAATAACTTGCAACCATTTTTTCCCTAACTCCGCAAACGTAATTTCAGCATTGTCGCCCGTGCAGAGCCGCGATGCCTTTTCCTGTAATTCTGAAATGCGGCGTTCGGCAAGGGCCAGGTCCGTGGTTCTCAAAGACCGTTTTATTTGATTGCCATAACGCTTTAAAATGGCATAGTATGTCTTTGATTTTATCGGAGCGATAAAGGCAATGAACGACTTTATTAAGAATTTGATTCGTTGAAACCTTTTTCATAATGCCTACATCACACAGGTTGCAACATCAGGCGGCAAGCATTGAATTACAAAAATATTTTATTTTTGCAAATTATTGATTTTCAAGCAATTAAGTAAAAACGGAGAGGTGGCTGAGCGGTCTAAAGCAGCGGTTTGCTAAACCGTCGTACTGGTAATTGCCGGTACCGGGGGTTCAAATCCCCCCCTCTCCGCCAGCCATCAAAAATTCCCATGTTTTAGTCAAAAATGTAGTGGAGAAACACGGCCGTCAGTGATAGAGTTTCCGGGAATTTGTGGTTTTACACCCGCAACAGTCAAAACCGGGCCAACCGGCGCGATTCAACATGCCGGCGCGGGCCATGATAAAAACCTGGGAAAAAAACAAACCATGATTCCAGACATACAGGCTTGTCTATTGTGCGATGACGTGCGGCAGGAACGAAACGGAAAATTCATCCTGATCGGACTTTTTGACGTCATCAACGCGAACCAGTATCCGCTCGTTTTTCCGCGCATGTGCCTGGTCTCCCGCTGGTGCAACGGGGAGGGCGAATTTCAACAGATGAGCCGCCTGCTGAAACCAGACCAGAAAAAGGTCGTCGCCCAGGGAAGAAGCATTCCGGTCAAACTGCAGAACACGGAGGCGATTGTCACCAACATTGAATTTTTCATCAACATTGCCTTCACCGAATCGGGCGTGCACTGGATTGAAGTTTTGCTAGACAACGACTTAAAAATCCGCTTCCCCCTGCGTGTTACTCCCCTCCCCTCCCCGGCGGCGGGAAATCAGAAAATCATATGAGTCAGTTTCAAATTCAAAACGGCCGCACCGCCGTCCAAAACAAGCGGCCATCGGTCCGTTGACGATAAAATTGTCCGTTAATTGACGGGCCGGTTGAAAAAGCAGGCTTCATGAAAACCCGCGTTGCCCTTGCAAAATGCAGCACATACCGCCCGGAGGAAATCACGGCTGCCTTGGAAAAGCTTTTTGTCTCCCTCGGCGGACCGCAACAATTTATTCCGCCGGGAGCATTGGTGCTGATCAAACCGAACCTTTTGACCGACCGCGCTCCGGAAAAGGCGGTTACGACCCATCCGGAAATCGTGCGCGCCCTGATTAAAACGGTGCGCCGATGCGGCGGAACGCCTTTGGTCGGCGACAGCCCCGCGGGCGTGATGAAAATGGATTCCGTTCTGGAAAAAACGGGATTCCGCGCGTTGTGCGATGAAGAGAAAGTTAAATTCGTCGTCTTTGAAAAAGAGTCCTGTATTGCGCACGATTACCAAGGCGTGCCGCTGGCCATCGCCCGCACGGCCTGCGACGCCGATTTGGTCATCAATGTTCCCAAATTAAAGACCCATGCCTTCACGCTCTTTACCAACGCGGCAAAAAACCTTTTCGGGCTTTTACCTGGTTTTCAAAAAACGATGCTGCACAAAACCTTCCCGAACCCGCGCCAGTTCGGCGATTGCCTGGCTTTTCTCTATGGACTCGTCCGGCCGGGGTTGACCGTATGCGACGCCGTAATCGGCATGGAAGGCGACGGGCCTTCCGCCGGAACCCCCCTTCAACTGGGGTTCATGGCCGCCTCAACGGACGGGGTTGCGCTTGACACAGCGTTCTGCAAAATGCTCAATATAAATGTAAAGGACGTGTTTTATCTGGACAGCCTGCGGCGCGCCGGCAGCGGCGAAACAGACCCGGAAAATATTGACCTGATTGGCGACACCCGCGACTTGGGCCGGATACCCCCGATCAAACTGCCGGCGTCCGCAAAAGCGGCCAGATTCATTCCGCGGCGGCTGGTGCGGCTGGCGGAACCTTACCTCTGGGTCAGGCCTGTCTTCACTGAAAACTGTACGGCCTGCGGACGGTGCGTTCGGGCCTGCCCGGTCGGGGCGCTTGCTTTAAACCAGCCGGATAAAACCGGCCGGATTGACGGGACGCGGCCGCGGCTTGACCGGAAAAAATGCATCGGCTGTTGTTGCTGTCATGAAGTCTGCCCGGAGCGCGCGATAAAAATGATGCGGAGTCCGTTGTTTGCCTTGCTTTCGCCGCAAAAATCAAAAAAATGAAGTTGCCGATCAGGGCAGTCAGGAGCGGGGATGCAGGAGTCAGAACGAGAACGCCGGTAAAAACATTTGTAAATTTGGCCGTGCGGCACGCGCCGGTTGTCTATTGTCGGACACGGTTATCCTGCAAATTACAGGAGGCATATTTGCAGGACATCCTGAATTTTGAGTCCTGAAAAAAAATGAAATATAGTCTGAAACATATTCTGGAATATGTCCTCGTTCGGCTGGCGGCGGCGCTTCTCCGCCGTCTTCCTTACCGCGCCGCCCTGTTTCTGGGCTGGTGCGCCGCCGGAATCGGCTTTTACATTGTCCGTTACCGCGTGCGCGAAGCACAGGGACGCATCCGCGAGGTATTCGGAGCCCGTTTCTCAAAGGGCGAAATACGGCGGATTGCCTGGATTTCATGGCGCAACTTCATATTTACGGTTGTGGAGGCGATCCGCCTGCCGGTCTCCAGCCGGGCCTGGGCGCTCAAGGCAGTGAAGATCAATCCGCTGATTGTCCGGATGCAAGAATGGGTGCGCTCCGGCCGGGGTGGAATTATCGCCACCGCGCACATGGGTGCATGGGAACTGGCGGCACTGGCCTGTCTGGTCCATGACATTCCGCTTTTTTCGCTGGCCGCCGCGCAGAAAAACAAGCTCGTGGATGAATTCTACAACCGGGCCCGGGCCGGCACCGGGTTTGAAACCGTCCTGCGCTCGGCCTCCGTCCTGAAAACAATCCTGCGTAAGATAAAGACCGGCCGCATGCTCGCGATTTTATCGGATGTGCGCGGAAAAACCGACGCGTTGCCCGTCAAATTCCTGGGAAAAACCGCAAACGTGGCCGAAGGCATGGGGTTCATCGCCCATCAGGCCGACGCGCCGGTTTTCCCGGTTATGATCAGCCGCATCGGCTGGGGCGAACACCATTGCCGGATTTACGAGCCGATTTTTCCGGACCCTCATGCCGAAAAAAGGACCGACGCCCTCCGGATAACCCAAGCCGTTTTTGACATACTGACTGCATGCGTCCGGAACGAACCGGAACAATGGTTCTGGTTCAACAAACGCTGGATTTTTGACCCCCTTGCGAAAACTGAAAACAAACGCCAGTCTCCGGAAGCGTAAAACTACGGTGCAAACAAACGCCGGATTGCGGCCCCGCCGCCTTAAGTTTTCCGGTTGATGTTTCCGCCGGAGAGAGTAAGATGCGTTACAAATCACGGCGCAAACTTTCAGCAACGCGGGGATAATGCTTGTGTTTGAAATCAGCATAAAGGCAAGTTTTTGCGGAGCGCACAGGCTGGCCGGCTACCAGGGCCCGTGCGCCAATCTGCACGGCCACAACTGGGAAGTTGAAATTTTCCTGCGGGGAAAAACGACCGACCGTCTGGGCATGCTGGTTGATTTCAAGCAGGTAAAAACGACGCTCCGGGCCGCGCTGGAAAAGCTTGACCACCGGAACCTGAGCGACCTGCCGATGTTTAAAAGAAGAAATCCGACCGCCGAAAATATCGCCCGCTTTATTTTTGAAGCGCTTGCCCCCGCGTTCCCGGCCGCCCGTTGCCGGCTGCACCGCGTGCGGGTCAGCGAAAACCACGGCACGGCCGCCTGGTATTGTAAAAAAAACTGATTCCCGGACAAACCACCATTCGCCAGTTTGCAAACGAACCATGCGTCCGCCCCGGCGGCCGCAAATAATAACAACGCAACGCCGTGAAAAAAAAACTGCTGGTCTGCGAAACATTCATCTCCATCCAGGGCGAGACAACCTGGAGCGGCTGGCCGTGTTTTTTCATCCGCCTCGCCGGCTGTAACCTGCGCTGCCGCTATTGCGACACAAAATATGCCTGGCGCGGCGGCCGGGCCCGCCCCATCCTCGAACTGGCGGCCGGTTTCGCGGCCGCCAAAACGCCCCTGGCGGAAATTACCGGCGGAGAACCCCTCCTGCAGGAAAACGTTTACGACCTCCTGAAACTGCTCCTCCGGCGCCGAAAAGGAAAAATCCTGCTGGAAACAAACGGCGCTTGCGACACGGCGCGCGTCCCCGACGGCGTCATAACCATTCTGGACATAAAATGCCCGGGCAGCGGTTTTGCCAACACGGTTCACTGGAAAAACATACCACGCTTGAAGACGAACGACGAGGTTAAGTTTGTCATCTGCAGCAGAAAGGATTACGAATGGGCCCGCCGGGTAACAGAAAAACACCGCCTGGCCGCGCGCTGCAAAGCGGTCAATTTCAGCCCGGCCGCCGGATTCCTGAAGCCGCGGACGCTGGCGTCCTGGATTGCCCGAGACGGCCTGCCGGTGCGTTTCAATCTTCAGCTGCACCGGCAAATCTGGCCGCAAGCTGAACGCGCGAAATGAAAGAAAAAGCAGTCATTCTATTAAGCGGCGGGCTGGATTCAACGACCCTCCTGCACTATCTGCGCAAGCAACTGGAATGCGAGGCGATTTACGCGCTTACCTTCAATTACGGCCAGAAACATTTTGCGCGCGAACTCTCCTGCGCGCGCTGGCAAATCCGCCGCCTGTCCGTCCGCGAGCATCTCGTTGTTGATATTTCTTTTTTTAAACGGTTTATCGGAAAATCTTCCGCATTGACCTCCCGCTTTAATCCGATTCCGGATTACGCCGCCATCCGGCCGCGGGAACTTTCGCAGCCGCCCACTTATGTGCCCAACCGCAACATGATCCTGCTCGCGCTGGCCTGCGCCCATGCCGAGGCGCTGGCCATAACCAGAGTGTATTACGCGGCCCAGCGCCAGGATTACTACGGTTACTGGGACTGTTCAAAACAATTCGTGGCGGGTATGAATAAAGTTCTGCGGCTGAATCACCGGCAGGCGGTCCGCATAGAAGCGCCTTTCGCCGGGGCCGGGAAAAAACAGGTTTTGCGGACCGGCCTGGCGCTCGGCGTGGACTACGCGCATACCTGGAGTTGTTATCGCGGCCATAAAAAAGCCTGCGGCCAGTGTCCGTCCTGCGTGGAACGCATGGCCGCCTTCAAGGCGAACAAAGTCCGCGATCCGCTGGAATACAAATAAATCCCTGCCCGGCGCACAGCCCGGAAAACCAATTGTCCAACGCATGCGAGTTCGGCGGCAAAGCTTTTAATCTCAACAGCGGCGCGTCAGCGGGAAGTTTTGGATGGCGGGCCGTCCGCCTTGGTTTGAAAGCTCGCAACGATCCAGGCGGAAAGCGCCTCGTCCGGATTTCTGACCGTTTCCGGAGCGATCACGAACGAAGTCTGGCCGGTGTTGTTGGCGATGATTTTCAGGCCGTGTTGAAAATCCTTGAACTTCCGCGCGCAGATTGCCCGGACGGATTTATCCTGTTCCACGCTCATTTCCACCAGCAAATCAACGGCATCGTCGCTGAAAACGAGTTCCAGCCCGTGCGTTTCCCGGAAACGGCTTATGAAATCGGCAATTTCACCGCGCAGCAAAACCCTCTGCGAGTCGCGGTTGGCGCGCAGTATTTTTTTCAGGGCCGCGTCCGGGTCAAGGATGGTTTCACGGGTGGCCTCAAAAGATTTAACAACCGTAGAGGGCAGTTGGAATTTGTAATTCCGGAAGGCCCGCTCCATCACCGTCATCAGGCCCCGCGCGCCGGTTTGCTCCGTGATTGCCTGCCGCGCAACTTCGTCAATCGCCTCGGTGGTAATGGAAAAATCTATGCCAAAACCGCTGAAATCACGCTGATACTGGGTCAATATATTGTCCTCCGAAGAAATCAAAATCTGTTTCAAATCTTCCGCGGTCAGCTGGTCGCAGACAACCCGCACCGGCAGGCGCCCGATAAATTCCGGCTCAAAACCGCCCGCAATAAAATCCATGGTCCGGGCTTTTTTCAGATACTCGCAGGACTCCCGCTCCTTCGTTTCCACCGCAAAACCGATCGCCGACTTGGCCATCCGCCGGCGCACACAATCGGCGATTGATTCAAAGGCGCCGCTGACGATAAAAAGGATATGGCGGGTATTGATGGTGCGCGAAGCCGTTTTGCCGGTCTTCTGGAACTGCATGATGGCTTCCATCTGGCCGAGAATGTCCGTCTGGCTCTGCAGATTGACATCGGTTTCCTCCATCAGTTTCAAGAGGTTGACCTGCACGCCGCGCCCGGAAACGTCGCGGCCGGCCGCATTCGGAGCCGAGGCGATTTTGTCTATTTCGTCAATATAAATGATGCCGTACTGGGCAAGCGCAACGTCGCCGCCGGCGAGGCGGACAAGATCGCGCACCAGATCTTCAACGTCGTGCCCCACGTAGCCGGTCTCCGAGAACTTGGTGGCGTCCGATTTTACGAACGGGACGCCGATCAGCCGCGCAATGCAGCGCATCAGGTAAGTCTTCCCGACGCCGGTCGGCCCGAGCAGGATTATATTCTGCTTGGCGTATTCACGCTCGCGCAGGTCGGGATTGCGCAAACATTGCCGCGCATGGTTATAATGGTCGCAGATCGCCACGGCGAGCGCCTTTTTGGCCTCCTGTTGCTGAATGACAAAGCGGTCAAGATAGTCTTTGATCTCACGCGGTTTCAGGTTGAATTCGCTGATTTTGCGCAATTTTTCCGCATTTCCGGCCGCGGCTTCCTCCCGGCCGCCGGCGGCGGCGTCTTCCGGCCGCGGAAAGCCCATGATCGGCGCAAAGCGGCCGTTGCGCAACATGTCTTCAACCTGTCGGCGAAGATCCTCCGGAGATGGTTTGGTTTTATCGTCACTCATGGCGGACAACTTCATTGGCAACGCAATATATTTTATTACGCCGGCGGAACAAATACAAACGTTTTTTATGCCAAAATGTAACCCCTCAGTTATGTGGGTGGATGGCAATTCAATTGGCCAGTCTTCGTAGGGGCCGCGCTTGTCGCGCGCCCGTCTTTATTGAAGAGGACTTCGCAAGCGAAGCCCCTACGGTTTCTCTCTCCCCCTCAAAACTGAGGCCTTACGCTAAAATTTCCCCCCGCGAAATTTTTCCGCCGCAAAGAAAGGCTTTTCCTTCCATCGGTTTCCGCCCCTCGGGTTGGACTTCAAGAAGGCGCAGAGCGCCGGAACCGGTCTGAATCAGCGGGCCGGCGCCGCAGGTTTCAAGGACCGCGCCGGGTTCCGCTCCGCCGCCGGGCTCAACCCGGGCGCGCAGAATCTTCACGGTTGCGGCGCCGGATGCAAGCCGCGCCGTTTCCGCCTGCAGTGTAAAATAACAACAGGGCCAGGGTTGAAAACCCCGAATACGGTCGGAAAGCTCTTTGGCCGGCATAATCCAGTCAACCCGGCCGTCGGTTTTTTTCAGGCGCGGGGCATAGGAAACTTCCGATTCGTCCTGTTTTATTCGCGGGGCGCGGCCGTCCCGGATCTGCGCCAGCGATTCAAGCAGAAGCTCGGCGCCTTTTTCGGCCAGCCGGCGGGAAAGGGAAAGGGCGGTGTCATCCGGCGCAATCCTTTCCTCCGCCCGCAGAATAATGTCGCCTCCGTCCATTTTTTCATTGATGAACATGGTCGTTACGCCGGTCATCCGTTCGCCGCGGGCAATGGCCCATTGAATCGGAGCCGCCCCCCGGTATTGTGGCAACCGCGAACCATGCAGATTGACGCAGCCTTGCGGCGGGAGCTTGAGCAGGGAAGACTTTAATATCTGGCCATAGGCCACAACCACGATGAGTTCCGGCGCAAGCGCCCGCAATGCCGCGATGCTTTCCGGCGCATTCACATTTTCCGGCGTCAGCGTCCGGATGGATGCGCGTGAGACAAATTCATCAACCGGGCATTTTTTAGTCCGCCGGCGCCGGCCGCTCGGCCGCTCCGGCTGGCTGACGACCGCAACAACTTCATCGCGCCCGGTTTTCAGGATCAATTCCAGCGCCGGGCAGGCGAATTCAGACGATCCCATAAAAATTATTCTCATGCTATCCCCCGCCGGGCCGGTCCGCCCAGGTCATGATTTCAATCCCGACGTAATCCGCCAGGTATTTTCCGCGCTCCGTCAGCCGCCAGCAGCCGTTTGCGCATGCAACCAGTCCCTGCGCGCGCAAAGCGCGCAGCGGTTTTTCGCAGCCGGCCGCCGTTTCCGCGCTGACGCCCGCGCTCAAACGCAGGCCAAAAACAACTTTCTCAATCCGCCTGGTTTTTTCGCCGCACGCATCAACGGAACGCGGCGGTTTTTCGCCGCGTTCAAGGGACGCAAGATATTTTCCAAGATCCGCCCGGTTTGTCCAGCGTTTTAATCCGGCATGCGAGGCGGCTGCGGGGCCAATTCCGATATACTCCCCTCCTCGCCAGCAGGCAACGTTATGCCGGCATTCAAAACCCGGCCGGGCGTAGTTTGAAATTTCATAATGTTCATACCCCGCGTCCGCCAGGATTTTTTCGGCAAGATAAAGATCCGCAAGCTCCTCATCCTCGGAGAGAAGCCTGAAAGCGCGCTTTTTTGACGGCGCACCGGCGGCCAGCCGCGCGCCTTCCTCCACGGTGAGGGCGTAAACCGAAATATGCTTCGGCCCGAGCGCAACAACAGCGGAGATTGTTTGGCGCCAAGTGTCCGGGGGAAAACCCGGGATACAGGCGATGATATCCATCCCGAAATTGTCAAACCCCGCCGACTTAACCATCCGCACGGCCTTGTAAATATCGGCCGCAGTGTGGCGGCGGCCGAGCCATTTCAGCGCCGCATCGTCAAACGACTGCGCGCCGAGACTGATGCGGTTGACGCCGGCCGCGGCCAGCACGTCCAGCTTGCCGGGCGTGAGCGAACCCGGATTGGCCTCAACGGTCCATTCTTTCAGGCCGGTCAGGGAAACATTCCGCGCCACTATCCGGCACAGTTCGCGCAGCTCCGAAGATGAAAATACGGTCGGCGTGCCGCCGCCGAAATAAACTGTTTCCACGACCAGGGGCGGACGCTGTTTCAATTCCGTTTCCAGCGCGGAGAGATAGCGGCGCGCCAATGTGCTTTCATAAGGCCGCGAATAAAAAGCGCAATAAAAGCATTTGCCGTCGCAGAAGGGCGCATGAATATAAAGTCCGCGGCGGCGGGAATCAGGCCGGGGGTTCATTCCGCATCCCGGTTCCCGCCAGCCGGCGCCGCCGGGGCGGCCGTTTTTTTTCCCGCGCGGCGCTCTTCAAGCCGGTCCAAGACGCCGGCGGGCACGTTGAGCGTCCCGAAGCCGCGTCCGATTTTTATATCCGGCATGGCCCGGCCATGGAAATCGGTTCCGCCCGTGGCGACCAGATTGAACCTTTGCGCCAGCGCCAGGTATCTTTTGAGCAGGTTGGGGTTATGCTGGGGATAATAGACTTCAATGCCCTGCAATCCGTCCGCCGCGAGTTCGGCCACGAGTTTTGTAAGGGCTTCCGGATTAAGTTCCAGGGTAAAGGGATGCGCCAGAACCGCCAAGCCGCCGGCCTTGACAATCATTTCCACGCCGCCCCGGGGCATCAGCCGCCGGCGCTCAACATAGCCCGACCGACCCTTGCCCAGGTAACGATCAAAAGCCTCCTGATTGCTTTTGACATATCCGCGCGCCACGAGGGCCTGCGCAAAATGCAGGCGGCCGACATTGCCCTCGCCGGCAAAAGACGCCACCTCGGAAAGCGTCAACGGAATGCCGAGGTTATTGAGTTTTTTCATGATTCTTTCATTGCGCGCCGCGCGCCCGGCCTTCAATTTCTCAATATGGTTGTTTAATTCGCGGGAATTACAGTCAATAAAATAGCCGAGAATATGCATGGTGCCGCGCGGATAATCCACGCTGATTTCAACGCCCGGCACGCCGCGGATGTTTTCACGCCGGCAGGCTTCCAGGAACAAGGGCACGCCGCTGACGCTGTCATGATCGGTCAGGGCAATCGCCGCCAGACCGGCTTTCTTTGCGGCGCGCACCAGCTGTTCCGGCGAAAAACTTCCGTCGGAAAATGTGGAATGAAGATGGAGGTCGATCGTGCTCATTTATTCCGAAAAAGTTAACCGAAAGCTCCGCCGGTTGCAATTATTAAATAAACCCTGACGCAACGGGCGCGGCAATCTTCCGCGCTTGCAGGGACGCGCCCGATCGGGCATAATGCGCCATTGCCTTAAACTTCCGGCCTTGCAGGAAACAACAAAAAAACCGGCAAAAACCGTTCATGGCCGCGGACGCAATCCGGCTTTAAAAATGAATTACCAATTGATCAGCGATCAAAGCGGCCTGGATTCGGCGCTGGCGCAAATCAGGGATATGAACCCGCTGGCCGTTGA
The DNA here is from genome assembly GCA_028715905.1 of Kiritimatiellia bacterium. Classification (NCBI taxonomy): domain Bacteria; kingdom Pseudomonadati; phylum Kiritimatiellota; class Kiritimatiellia; species Kiritimatiellia bacterium. The sequence continues at coordinate 29,752 of JAQUQV010000009.1, read as the reverse complement.
CATGGAAATGGAAAACAATTTCCATCATTACGGCCTGCACCTGGCTTTAATCCAGATTGCCACCCCGGGAAACGACGTCTTTATCATTGACCCGCTCGCGCTTCACGACTTGAAACCGCTCGGCGCCCTGCTGGCCGGCTCCCGCCACGAACTGATCATGCACAACGCCGATTTTGACCGGCGAACTTGTTTCCAGCTTTACGGCTGGATTCTGGGCAAAACCTTTGACACCCAGATTGCCGCCATGTTCTGCGGCTTCAAACAGCCCGGCCTGGCCAATCTGCTCAACGAATTGTTCGGCATGAAAATTGACAAGCGCTACCAGAAACAGGACTGGCTGAAACGGCCTCTCTCCAGGCCCGCCCTTGATTACGCCGCGCGGGACGTGAATATGCTGCACGCGCTTCAGGAAATCCTTACGGTCCGGCTGGCCGGCCGGCTGGAATGGGCCAAGGAAGAATTTGGACGCGCCGAGAAAACGCTGGCCTCTGCTTATCCCGTGAGCGCGCACTGCCGCATAAAGCATTCCGCCGCCCTTTCCCCGCGCTCGCTGTCCGTTTTGAAAGCGCTTGTTGATTTTCGGGAAAGCGCGGCCCGCCGCTTTGACCTGCCACCGCAATTCGTAATCCGCGACGCGCTCTTAATTGAACTCGCCCGGCGGCCGCCGAAAGACGGCGAAAAAATAAAATCATTTCGCGGACTTCATCCCGCGCTTTACCGAAAACATGGCCGGGACGGCCTGATGCAGGCCATTCAGGCCGGACTGAACGCGCCCGAAGAAATTCATCCGGCGCGGAAAAGCCGGCACAGCCTGCCCCCGGCGGCGCAGAACTGGGAAAAAAGGCTGAAAGACATGCGCCGCTGGCGGCTGGAAAAAGCCACGGCCCTTAACCTTGAACAACATCTCCTATTTGACGCGGAAGTGATGGTATGGTTTGCGCGCAACCCCGGCCGGCCCGCGCCGCCGTATATCGCCGGACGCATTCGAAACTGGCAGAGGGATTTTCTGCTGCCGGAATTTTTGAACCTGTTCGGCGAATCTTCCCTGCGCCAAAATTAAGCCGCGGCTTCAATCGCCGGACTCGGAAGGCTTAAAAATGGTAGCGCACTCCAAGATTAAACGTCATGGCGTCGTAATATTGAAACGCGCCGCCGAATGAAACATTAGGGGCCGCGAAAATTTCGGCGCCGGCAATGATCCCGGCCAGGTTAGCCTCGTGAAAATCGGTTTTCCGGCCGGCGTCCCCCCCGGCATAACAATCCCCTTCCAGCCATGACAAGGCCGGGCCGGCATAAAGCGCAAGGCTATATGGGTATTTTGCCATATCGCCCTTATTTAAAACAAACACTTCGTAATTGACAAGGAGGGCGGCAAATATCTCGTTCCAATTGATTTTTTCAGCGCCGGAACCCGAGCGGTAAGCGGCAAACTCGGCATGCGTTTTAAGACTTAAATCGCCTGCCATAAAAGCGGGATTTTTGAGAGAATAACGCCACCAGCTGACGTCAAAGCCGGCCGACCATTTGAATTTGGAATCATTATAGGTTTCTTCCACGGTGGTTTTTGCGGCCGTGCCGCCGAAGGTCGCAAAAATCACCATCCATTGGCAGGGATCAACGCCGATATAACCGTCAAACGTCTGCGATTTCAGCCGCAGTTCGCCCTGCGAGGCGATGCTGATATCGCGCTCCTGCTGCTGGTAATCGGCGCCGATGGTGAGGAATCCGAGATATTCCTGCGTAATCAGGGTCTCGCGCGTTCCGGCGCCGGAGAGCGAAGCGGCATGGGCCGGGCCGGCCAATACCGCAACAATGGCAATCAGGAATGATACTCTAAATAATGATTTCATTGCATTGACGTCCCATGGAAACGCCGAGACTGTAGAAACTTTCAACCTTCAACTTTTCCGCCAGGGCGGACAACATTGAACTCCTGACCGCACATTCGGACGTTGAACGTTCAAAGTTTCTGGCCGCCGAACCCTGACTTCTGCTCTTTGTCTTCTCGCTTACCGTGCCGGCCCCCATCGGGCGGACAGCGGCCAATAGACAAAAAAAGACGGACCCACCAGGTTCTCGCGCGGAACCGGGCCCCAGTAGCGGCTGTCAAGACTATTGCGCTGGTTGTCGCCGCAGGCAAAATACTGCCCCTCCCCCAGCTTCACGGAATGGACGCCGCCGGTCATAAAATCACCGGACTGAATATAGCCGTTATAACCGTCCGCGCAAGACTGAATTCTGTCCATGACATCTATCCCGGCCATCCGACGGCCGTTGACATAAAAAAACGGCGTTGCGATGCCGATGGTTTCGTCCGGCATGCCGACCATGCGCTTGACGTAATGTTCATTCGGCTTGATCTGAGGATGGCGGATGCCATCGGTTTTAAACACCATGATTTCGCCGCGTTCCGGGCTGACAAAGTTCCACTTGATCTTGTTGACGAATATATGGTCGCCGGCGGTCTTGGCGCCCGTGGCCAGGATTTGTCCGCGGATAACGGTTTCGCCGTGCGAAACGCGCAAAATCATGTTCGGGAAAAGCGGATGAAGAATGCCGCCCACGCTGATCAGCGGGCCTTCCCGGGTCTGCCCCACGGCAACCGTCCCCGACACGCGTGCTTTAATTTCAACATATTTTTCACCGAAGACAATCCACTTAACGATATTGAAAGGGAAATAATCAAAAACCCCCTTGCCTTCCTTTCCAACATAATGAATGCCGGAAAGCGTGGGAAACATGGAAGAAGTGGGTATTTTAAAAGGCTGGACGAAATAAGTGCGAAAAGCCATGGCCACGGCCAGGGCCACCACCAGCACTTCAATGTTTTCACGCAGGACCGCGTACGGACGGGGCGGATTGAGCTTCCGGATGGCCTCCGCCAGCACGGGAAAGGCCCGTTCCGCCCCCGGCCAGTCTTTTTCCTTCAACCGCCCGGAAAGGTCCCGCATTGATGCCTCCATGCGCTGCAAATCGGCCGGCACAGCGACATCTTCGCGCAGGCGCCAGATGTGCCGGGCGCTTCTCAAGAGATGGACGGCCTGTCTCCGGATTCTTCGCCGCGTTAAAAATGATTTTACCTGCATGAATACTTTCTCCGTTCAGGCATTTGATTTTAATATTCTGATGAAAGCTTCCTGGGGAACATTGACCCGCCCCACCTGCTTCATCCGTTTTTTTCCTTCCTTCTGGCGTTCCAGCAGTTTCCTTTTCCGGGTAATATCCCCGCCGTAACACTTGGCGGTCACATCCTTGCGAAGGGCCCGGATAGTTTCGCGGGCAATGACCGTCTTGCCGATGGCCGCCTGAACCGGAATGGCGAAAAGATGCGGCGGGATGACCTCTTTCAAGGCCGCGCACATCTGCCGCCCCCGCCCTTCGGCCTTGGAGCGGTGCATCAGGGAAGAAAAAGCGTCCACCGGCTCGCCGTTCAATAAAATGTCAACCTTGACCAGGTCGCTCGCCGCATAGCCGCTGTGTTCGTAATCCATGGACGCGTATCCATGGCTCAGGCTCTTGAGGTAATCATAAAAGTCAACCAGGATTTCATTTAAGGGCAGCGTGCATGTCAGCATGACGCGTTTTGTATCCAGCGAATCCGTTTTGTCCAGGACGCCGCGGCGGTCCATGATAAGTTTCATCAAGTCGCTTATCTGCTCGTTGCGGCAGATGATGAAAGCCTTCACCATCGGCTCCTCAATCCGTTCAATGCGGGTCGGATCAGGCAGATTGGTGGGATTGTCAATTGTGCGCACGGCGCCGTCTTTCAGGATCACATTGTAAACCACCGCCGGATAAGTGCTGATAATGTCAAGATCGTATTCTCTCCGCAGCCGTTCCTGGACAACTTCAAGGTGAAGGAGGCCGAGGAACCCGCAACGGAAACCGAACCCGAGGGCAACCGACGACTCGTTCTGGCAGGTAAAGGAGCTGTCGTTAAGCGCGAGCCGGTCCAGGCTTGATTTAAGTTTTTCATAATCGGCCGTATTAACCGGGTACACGCCGCTGAAAACCATCGGCTGGACGTTCTTGAATCCCGGCAGGGGGATTTGCGCCGGGCGGACGGCGGCGGTGACGGTGTCCCCGACTTTTATATCACGCGGGGATTTGATGGTGCCGACAATGTAACCCACCTGGCCGGCGCGCAGCGTTTTCACCGGCATCATTTTCGGGGTAAAAATTCCGACCTCCTTGATTTCCGAGGCAAGCCCCGTGCCCATCATAAAGACCCGCTCGCCAGCCTTGATCTCTCCCTCAAAGACGCGCACATACGGCACGACGCCGCGGTAGGCGTCGTAGACCGAATCAAAGATAAGCGCCCTGGTGCGGCCCGCCCCGGCCTCTGCCGAAGGCGGCGGCATCTTTCCGACAATCAGCTCCATCATCTCCCGCACGCCCGCGCCGGTTTTGGCGCTGACCATCACCCCCTCCGCGATGCTTATGCCCAGCACCTCCTCAATTTGCCCGGACACTTCGGCGATGTCGGCGGTCGGCAAGTCAATTTTATTCAGCACCGGAATAATTTTGAGGTTGTGTTCCATCGCCAGGAATGCGTTGGCCACGGTCTGGGCCTCAACGCCCTGGGCGGCATCCACCAGCAAAATGGCCCCTTCGCAGGCTGCCATGCTGCGTGAAACCTCGTAGGTAAAATCAACGTGGCCGGGAGTATCCAGCAGATTAAACTCATAATTGTTTCCGCCGGAGGATTGGAAACGCATGGTAACGGGATGGGATTTTATGGTTATACCGCGTTCCCGCTCCAAATCCATGCTGTCCAGCATCTGGTCGCGGAAATCGCGCGCTTCAACCGTGCGGGTCAGTTCCAGCATGCGGTCGGCCAGGGTTGACTTGCCGTGGTCAATGTGGGCAATGATGCAGAAATTGCGGATCAACGATAAATAATTATCCATGTGACGCCTTTGACCGCCGAGACGCAGAGGCCGCGGAGGCAAAACAAAGTTATTTCTTTTCCCGCGCTTCTTCGGCTTTTGCCCTCATTTTCCGCAGATCAGCGGCCATGTCCTTTGCCCTGAAAAGCGAACTTCCCGCAATAATGGCGTTGGCGCCGGCGCCGGCAACCAGCGCCACGGTTTCCAGGTCAATGCCGCCATCCACGGCAATATCCTTCGCGCCGGCGGCCGCGCGCAATGCGCGTATTTTCGGCAGAACCTCCGGCAGAAAACTCTGGCCGCCAAACCCGGGATGAACGCTCATGCAAAGAATTCCATCGGCCTCGCCGAGGTGCGGGAGAACCACCTCATGCGGCGTCTCCGGATTCAGCACAATTCCCGGCCGGGCGCCGAGCCGGCGGATATGCCGAAGCGTTCCGGAAACATCGCAGTCCGATTCCACCTGGATCAAAAGCGTGCCCGCGCCGGCTTTCACGAAAGTTTCCGCATACAAATCAGGCCGGATCATCATCAGGTGCACGTGTAAATGCATTTTGACAACCCGCCGCGCCATGCGGACGACGTCCGGCCCGAAACTGATGTTCGGCACAAAAACGCCGTCCATGATGTCAAGGTGCAAAGCGTCCCCGCCGGCGGCCTCGGCTTTTTTGGCGGAGGACTCCAGGTTGCCGAAATCGCCCGCAAGCAGGGACGGCATTATACGCACTTCCGGAATTGTTTTCTTCATAAGGGCGGAAGCATAACAGAACGCCTCCGCGGGCGCAATCTTGAATGACAGATGTAAAAAAAACAGGAAGCGAATATTGATCCCGGCGCGCGTTTTTGTTTTAATGCCGTCCGTGAACAGGGAATCAGAGCGCTCCGTCAGGACAGACGGCGATCCGGCGCGGAGTTTCGCGCCGCCGGCCGGCCGCCGGCCGGATTTTTACCGGGAGCCGTTCCGTGTTTTTGTCTACGATTCGCTCGCATCCACCAACACCTTCCTGAAAACCAGCCTGAATTCCTTCCCGGACTACAGCGCGGTCTGGGCCATAAACCAAACCGGCGGGCGCGGAAAGTTTGAAAGAAAGTGGATTTCGGAACCGGGGAAAGACCTCTGTTTTTCATTCATCCTGCCGCTGGAAAACATACCCGGCGCGCGTTATCCCAACCTAACCCAGGTAACGGCGCTGGCCGTCTGCCGCGTCCTGCAGTCCCGCGGCCTTCAGCCGGTTGTCAAATGGCCCAACGACGTGCTGGTCTCCGGTAAAAAAATCTGCGGAATTTTATGCGAAACCGCGAAACGCGGCGCGGCCGCCGGCGCCGCCGATTCCATGGTGGTGGGAGTGGGGATCAACATAAACAGCTCGCCGGGCGCCCCAGCCGCCATGGATGCGCCGGCCACATCTTTCGCGGCGGAAACCGGGCGCGCGGCGGACCTGCGGGAAATCCTTGACGAATTGCTGGACGCCATTATGCCTCTCTTTCTTCTGTTCAAAACCGGCGGCTTCGCTCCGATTGCCGGGCAAATAAACGAACGGCTGGCATACCGGGACGCAACGGTCAACCTGCATGCCACGGGAAAAACGCACCGAGGCGCAATCAAAGGCCTTAATGCGGAAGGCGCGCTTTTATTTGACTGCGCGCAGTGCGGCCTCATGACAATCTTTTCCGGCAATGTGTCGCTGGAAAAAATTAACCCCGATTTTGCCGCGCAAAATTCAAGCGCATCCCCGACCTGTTTGCGGTTGAAATGAGCCATACGCACAAACCGCAAAACGGCCCGGCCGCGGACAATAAACAGGCGGCCCGCGGAAAACAAGGAATTGGCCCCCGCCTCTTTCCGGCAAAACATGGTCGGCGCGCATAACCATGAACGATAACAATATTCATTCGTTCCGCCCCGGCGGAATAACCCGTTTTCAAATGCGCGTTTATGAAGCGGTAAAAAAAATCCCGCGCGGCCGCGTAACAACATATAAAATTATCGCCGGCCACATCCATTGCGCCTCGCCCCGCGCCGTCGGCCAGGCCTTGAAACGCAATCCCTTTGCGCCGGAAGTCCCCTGCCACCGGGTCATTGCCGCGGACCTGACCCCGGGCGGTTTCCGGGGCAAAAGACACGGCGCGGCCCTGAGGCGGAAACTGGATTTACTGAAGGCGGAAGGAATCAAATTCCGGCGCGGCCGATTGGCGGAACCGGGCCGAATTGTCAAACGCCTTGCTTTTTAGCGCCGGGCGCCGGCTTGGCTTCCCGGCCCGCCTGTTCGGCCGCCAGCGAATCATAAAATTGCCGGAAGCGCCGGCCGCGCTCTTCAAAACTGCGGAACTGGTCAAAGCTGGCGCAGGCCGGAGAAAGCAGAATCGTTTCGCCGGGAACCGCCTCGCGCCACGCTTCCGCCGCCGCCTTTTCAAGCGTGCCGCAAATGCGGCAGGCAACCGTCTCCCCCCATGCCGTTCCCATTTCCCCGGCCGCCTGGCCGATCAAATACACTCCGCTCGCTTTTTCGGCCAGAAGCGGCTTGAGCGGCGCATAAGATTCATTTTTCGGCAGGCCGCCGGCGATCAGGCGCACCTTGCCCGCCGTTATTTTTAAAGCCGCCGCCAAGGCCGCCGCATTGGTCGCCTTGGAATCATCCACAAAACGCACACCGCGCAACATACCCACGCTTTCCAGGCGGTGCGGCAAAGGTTTAAAATCACGGGCCGCGCGTTCCAGGCAGGAAAATGGAATTTTGCAGGCCGCCATGACGGCCGCGGCCGCAGCCGCGGCCTGCCCCATGATTTCGTTGGCAAAAACGGTGTTCTCCAGTTGTACCTTTTGATCGGAGAACCGCGTGCCGACAAAATTTTCGCGAAAAAACCAATCGGCTTCCGCCGACAGGCCGAATGAAACCAGCCGCAGTTTCCCGCCGAGCATCCCGTTTATTTCGGACAAATTATTTTCATTCACAACCGCCCGGTGTTTATCCGTCATCCGCGCAAAGAGGCGCGCCTTGGCGGCGGTATAGCTGCGCAAATCATGGTGCCGGTCCAGGTGGTTCGGAAAGACGTTCAAAAGAACCCCTATATCGGGATGGAAATTGCGGGCCGTCTCCAGTTGAAACGAACTGACTTCAATCACCAGCCAATCAAGCGCGGGATGGTCAAGGACGATTTGCGAAACCGGCGGCCCGTAATTGCCGGCGGCAAAGGTTTTCAGGCCCACCAGCCGCATGGTCTCCGCGCATAATTTCACAAGGGTGCTTTTGCCGTTTGAACCGGTAACGGCAATTACCGGGCATTTGGCGCGCAGCCAGCCCAGTTCAAATTCGGGCAGGACGGGAATGCCCCGGGAAACAATCTCCTTCAAAACCGGCGAATCCGGGCGCACGCCCGGGCTGACCACGCAAAGTTCAAAATCACCGTCCGGAATTTTTGACGCGCCGGCAAAAACAACCGCGCCGTATTTTTGGATTTTACCAGCGCGGCCCCTGATTTCCGGGGTGTTTTTCCCGTCCAGAACCGTAACTTTGCGCCCTTCGGCCAGCAAGAGGCGCGCGGCGGCTTCGCCGCTGGCGGCCAATCCCAGGATCAGGACGGATTTACATTGATCATTTGCCATTTACGATTTTAGATTGTCGGCGGCCCCGAACGAGGCAGGCAAAAGAAGCGTAATTCGTAAAACTCATTTGATGAAATATTTTTCCATTCATGCGTTTCACGCTTCGCGCATGCTTACCGCATCTTCAGCAGCAGAATGCCCAGCAGGGCGAAAATCGCGGAAACAATCCAGAAACGCACGGTTACCTGGGTCTCGCTCCAGGCGGGTTTTTTAAGCTCAAAGTGATGGTGCAGAGGCGCGCAGGAAAAGATGCGTTTCCCGGTGAGCTTGAAGCAACCCACCTGCAGAATCACGCTCATGGCCTCCAGCACAAAAATGCCGCCGACAATCAAAAGCGCCAGTTCATGTTTGATGAGAACGGCCACACAGCCCAGGGCGCCGCCAAGCGCCAGACTGCCCGTGTCCCCCATAAAAATCAACGCGGGATGACAATTAAACCAGAGAAACCCGAGCCCGGCGCCCAGAACCGCCCCGCAAAAAACCGTGAGCTCGCCGGCGCCGGCGATATAGGGAACCTGCAGATAGCCCGCAAGATTGACATGCCCGGCCACATACGCCATGACCGCAAAGGCAAAGGTTACCGTGCAAACACACCCGATGGCCAGCCCATCCAGGCCATCGGTAAGATTCACCGCGTTGCTGGAACCGACAATCACCAGCATGATAAACAAACCCGCCGCGAGGAAAGGCAGTTCCGCCGCCAGCGGCGTTTTCAACAACGGGACCATCAATTGCCTGGCAAAATCACGCGTGTCGGGAATGACAAAAAGAAACAAAGCCAGCAGAGCGGCCCAGCCCGCCTGAAGAAACAGCTTCCGCCGCGAGCTCAGGCCGCGGGCATCGCGCCCGGCCGTTTTAAGATAGTCGTCTTTGAATCCGATCAATCCCATGTAACACATGGTCGCCAAGGTTATCAACACCAGCGGGTTGGTTGGCACCGCCCAGAGCAGGGACGCAAGCAGAATGGCGCTGATGATGAGCAGCCCCCCCATGGTGGGCGTCCTCTTTTTCGCTTCCCCGTGCACCGTGTCCAAGACGGGCAAATCGCTCCGATAACGGGTCTCATTGCCGCAGCACACGTTTGTCAAACGGCGGATGAAAACAGGCCCGAGCAAAAGGCTTAGCAGGAAAGCTGTCCCGGCCGCGGCCACGACGCGGACGGAGATATACTGAAATACCCGCAGGTAGGAGACATAATCCGACAATAAATGCAAATAATAAAACATGACAACTTACCCGGATGCAAGTTAATTTGTCCGTCGTGAAAAGTCAATTCATTTTCGGGCTTGACAACTCTTGTTTGCATGTTACGTTGATGACGCGATTTCTGATTCCGCGATAGCTCAATGGTAGAGCGGGTGGCTGTTAACCACTAGGTTGCAGGTTCGAGCCCTGCTCGCGGAGCCACACAGTAGAACGAAGTTCACTGTGTGGCGGTGAAGTGAACCGAAGGTTCTGCTTCACTGTCTCTTCTTCCCATGATTCTCCTCCCGCTTCGCTAGAAACAAGGATTGCTTTCTACCCAATCCAACCGTATTATTTGAAACATGCCCGCCAAGCTCCAATACTGCGTTTATGTCCTGCTCTCTATGCACGACGGCGACTTTCAATTAGGCCGCCAAAAGCGGCAACTGTATTTGATAGCACCTGAAATGTCAAAAGCCGTGATGAGAAGCAAGAAAAGAATGCCGGGTAAGGATGATGTGGGATGAAATATATGCGCGGTGGTTAATATTTGGCCTGAGGAAGTGAGAAGATAACGGCGCTGGTTGGGCATTTTGCGGATGAGGCCGTGCTCGCGCATAAGGCGCAAATGGCGGCTGATGCGGGCGGAAAGCTGTTTTTCGGATCCGCCCTTGGCCCAGGGGGTAAGGCGGAGTATTTGACGCAGGTCTTTATTGGTCAGGCCGGAGACGGCAAACTTCGGATCGGACAAGGCCTGAAGGAATTCCCGGTCTTTGCCGGTTATTTCCAGGGAGCGGATACGGCGGGAGTTTTGAAGGCGTGGTTTTGAGAGAGCATCAAGGATTTGGCGGAAGGGTTGCGTGTCTTTAACGGCAGCCATTTGATCCATGAAGCGGTTGTTGAATGCGATCTGAATGCCGTAGGGAAACCAGGTTTGGAGGCGGACACTCATAAAGCCGAAGAGGGGATGGTCGTAATAAAAGTAAAGATGTTTGCAGCGGGAAAAGAGATGCCGCGGCTGAGGGAAACCGGCCTGGGCGTCATAGTGGGCGCGGAAAGAGGAACAGGCTTCGACGCAGGACCAGACGCCGATGAGACCGTGTTTGATGCCCAAGTCGCGTTGGCGTTGATGGGCAATGGCTTCCTTGCGTTCATTGGAAGAAGCAACAGAGAAAGTCTGAACTCGGGCGTAGCGCAGAGCGAAGCCCGATGCAAGCGTGGGGCGAATTTGGCTTCCGGCGGAGCCGGATTCGAAAAAGAAAGGCCAGTCCGGTTCAGATGGGCCGGCGCCGCGCGAAGCGCTATACTCGTGTATGCGCGAGGGCGGCAACGGGCCAGATGAGCCGGAATCGCCGCCGCCTTTTTCGAACCAAATTCGCACCACATGGGGAAGGAAGCATTAATAACATTGGGTTGCGGGCAGAGCCCGCTTTGGAACAGATAGTTCGTAGAACTGTGATCTGATAGATACTGTCTGCGGCAGGCTGTAATTCGCATGTCTATATCTCCTCTTGCTGTTTCTCGTTTCGGATAGATTCGCGACTGCTCACGCCATCGAGAATCTCTCTGGCGTCATACTGAACAATCAGTTTGCTCCTTACTCACTGATGCTTCAACGATAACACACTTTTCTATTCTGAATTCCGGTCAACGTCAGGACCAACCAGTTCCCTGATGGCTTCTGCTGTTTTACGTCCTATCCCAACAACACGTGACAACGTTTCGACATCGGCATGGAATACGTTCTCAATACTGCCAAATGTCTCCAGCAACCGCTCGGCCCGGGCCGGACCAATGCCGGGAAGCCCTTGAAGGATGAAAAGCTGTCTGTTTCTTCGACGTTTTGGACGATAGCCATGCCGATATACACCGCGGCTGATGTTGCGATGCATTTGTAACCCCGCGTAATAGATTAGATTTGCGCTTTCCTTTACATCAAAAGAACGCAGGCAGGGAATATTCAAGAAAATGGCGAGTGTAATGAGTGCTCCCTGAATAGCCTCTCTGCTTACGCCGGATACATCCCCCTCGGAAACATGCCCTTCTATAAGCATGAGGGGACGATAAGCGCTTTCCGCAAGGAGACATGCCTGGCGAAATAAACGTCCGTCAATGATTGAAGCCGAGAGATCGGAAACCGTTTTGCGCTCAATGAGCACGCGATTACCGACCAGATAGTCGCCCAGTTTCAAGCGGCGAACGGTAACCCGGAACACCTCATGTGACAGCAGGTGTTCGATCACGCCCGACGGTTGCTCGCGATCGTCTGCCACAATCTCCAATGGTCTTGAGCGATTGTATGAAGTCTCTATCTTGATTCCTCCTTCGCTGAAGCCGAACTTGTCTGGCTCAGGAAAAACCCATTGCGGAATGTTGTCATCCATGGCTTTGTTGATTTATTTTATCCTTTCGCCCATTCACGATACGCTTCAATCCAATCTGACCCGACCGGTTTTGGAGTCGGCAAAGGCAAATCAAGGATCGGCACCCGCTGTCTCTCCGAACCTCGTTTGCAGACCACCACGATTTCCTCTGCATCGTTTAGATCGATTTTCTCGACTGCGACCTCCATGCCGAGCAAGGTAGTCCTAAATGGAAGAGCTAAATTTTCTTCCAGCATCGTGAACAGTCCGGTGACCTGTTCGGATTCGTTGTAACAGTCTACCGTAGCCTCTTCTATCATCTCGTCCAGTCGCTGTTGACTGAGAACATGCGAGGGACATTTGAGTTGAATTTGTTTGCGCGGCATGGTGTTACACCTTTCATTACGACAGCATGGCCTTACCCTTTTCCGTCAGCCGATATTTCTGAAGCCGGCTGTTGGGCTTGTCGGGAATGGTAAGCGTAATCAAATGAGAAGATAGTGCCGGATGAAGATAGTTTTGCCGAAACGTTGGCCTGTGCTTGATGCCCAACATGTTCCGCAGTTCACCGGAAGATAACTCACCGGTTTGCAACGCGGACAGCAGGCGTGTGACTGGGTCGCCCGACTGGGTCGGCGACTGGGTCGGCGACCCTACCCTTTGAGACCTCTGTTTAAGGCGGACGATAAACGTACTGGCCTTGTTCTCGAATTCAACCTTGATGTTGTGTTTCTTGCACGCCTCAATGATCCGAAGCGTACCCGTACCCCAATGCTCTATGAGCCGTGCCCTGAAAAGAGCGCCAGCCAATAGCATGTTCCGGGGGCATGAACGGTGCTTGTGATATAGCTCGCTAACAGAGATATCATTCGGAAGAGAGCCTGGATTCCAGACCTCAAGACAGTTATCGTAAATTCGAACCTGTATAGTTCCAACCTCGGCGTAGTTGCGATGACATAGGGCGTTGGTAATGGCTTCGCGAACAGCATCGTCCGGATACTCTGGAATAATATCACGCTCGGGCCTGCCTGTAATGACTATTGCCTGGCGGGTATTGCGGGTGACAAATGCCATGGCATTGTCGAGTTGTTCCAGAATAGGCCCCTCCAATGTACGTTCATCGAGGAAATGGACAGAACTTGTGCCCTTAAAACGGGCGCACTTTGTCTGTGCTTCCACAAAGAAACGCTGGGGGTACTTGCCAAACAGTAGAACGGCAGCATTGGTGAAACCACTATGGGTCACGAGCTTGAGATTCCTCATGACGTCTTCGACCGATGTGGACATCTTCATTCCGGCTCGTCTGAGAAATTCCTTGACCGCCTTTTTGCTGATATCTTTGTCTATGAACTCACTGCAGACAAAGGTGTCCCATGTGCGTCCCGTTGAAATCTCCAACAACCGCTGAGATTCGTCACGCCGAAGGTGCTGGTTGGTTCTGCCGACTCGTTTCATCGGCCGTCCGAAAGCCCAGACTGGTTTTACAGGATTCTGCTCAATATGAATCTTTAAAACCGCCGAATTTTCTGGGCCAGAGATAGCGATGGAGGGGAATTGAGGAGGATCGGCGTTGATCCTGATTTTATTGGCGATATCTTCGATCGTCCCTTGGCCAATCTGAACACCGACTCGTTTACCCTCCGGGCTGATGCCAACATAGACGGTTCCGCCCTGGGCCGTGGCAAAAGCAGCGCACGTTTCGACGATTTCTTTCCATTCGCCGAGCGACTGCTTCCATTCCACCGTTTCGCTTTCGGGCGGAAACTGCGTTTTTTTAGATCGCTGTTTCACAACTGATAGGTTTTATAATATGGATTTGGCTGTGGATATAAAGCATTTTCGGCACGAAATAATCGAGCGAATCGGGACAATCCGCTCTGTCCATTATCGTATTAAATCTGGCGGGGTTGTCCCGAATGTCCCGAAAAAAGCCGATGGACTGTTATTAAATACGGGGCTGAAATCAACATGAATAGGGCAAAAACAGGATTATGCTTGTCCCGAAAAGGAGAGACCTTCAACTGTATGATCGCGCTCCACCACAAGCGCCTTGAATGCCGCTATCTGTTGCTCCATACTTTTCAATGCGGCAATCACCCTCAACTGCCGCTCAGAAAAGAACGCGATATCAGTGGCGGCAGTAATTTTCAAAAAGTGCTTCTGTATCCGTTCGTCAAGACAAAGAAGGTGCATGATTTGTGTGACGCGAGCACGCGAAAACCCCTTTTCTCTGGCAATTTTCGCCAAGGTCATATTCCCGTCGGAGTTCAGCACTCGTTTCCATTCCAGAGCCAAGTGAATCGGGTGCCGAATGCGAGTCTCGCTTCTTGTTACTGCGCCTACTTCGGTAGTCATCTTTTGAATCACGTCCACTGGATAGGGAATCGGATGGAGAACGAACGGTTGAAAACCTTGCTTGCAAATCGGCATTCCGATGATTATATTCAGGACAAACGTTGTTCGTTTTTGTGTATAGTCCGCGGAGCCACACAGTAGAACAAGGTTCACTGTGTGGCGGTGAAGCGAACCGAAGGTTCTGCTTCACTGTCTCTTCTTCCCATGATTCTCCTCCCGCTTCGTTAGAAACAAGGATTGCTTTCTACCCAATCCAACCGTATTATTTGAAACATGCCCGCCAAGCTCCAATACTGCGTCTACGTCCTGCTCTCTATGCACGACGGCGACTTATTATGTAGGCTTTACAACCGACCTCAAACGCCGTTTAACCGAACATTTCCATGGTCAATCCGCCGCCACTGCACCCCGCCGCCCATTTCGGCTAATCTTTTGTGAGTAATTCTTTTCCAAGGAAGACGCCGAACGCCACGAAATGTATCTGAAGACAACGGCAGGACGAAAAGGCTTGAAACTGATCCTGAGGGAGACCCTTCAGTCCCGTGTCTGGGATTGAATCTTTATCCTTGATAATTCTGGATAAGCCGATCAAAGTTTACGTCTTAATAACAAGTTCTGCAGGAAATGAGACCGTGAAATGCCCAAGACAAAAATAATAGCCAACTACTATCAGCAGTTCCCTGCGGACTATTCGCTTGAGGTTCCAGGCGAAGGATACGGCGGCTGGAAAAGAGCGGAAATCGATCTGGATATCGACGGCACTGCGTTGGTAGTCATGCATGCGTGGACTCCCTTCCGACCGGTCACTCATGGAATGGCGAGAACAAATCTTCGCCGCGACTCGTCCCATGAACGAACCACGACTGGCTCGAAACTTCGCTCCAGAAGCTGTCCCGCAGGGTGAAGAGCCAATTACGAACTGTTCTTGCGCCATTTTGTTCCTAAAAGACCAACAAGGGTTTTTCTCTGCGCGGAAGAAGCTTTACGGCAAGCCACGACAAGAAACATTTCCCGATCGTATTTCACGAACTCGTCCACGACTTCAATAACCCGGCGTGCGTATTCGACCGCGTCAGTCGTTGCCGAAAGGCAGGCGAACCACGACGGCAAAACAGTTTTCCAGTCAACGCCAATCTGCCATGAACATCCCTCGTCGGCAAAGAAAACAACATCGTCGAGACACTCGTCAATATGACGCAACAGGCCGAAAATGGTTTCCATGGCCTCCCTGGCTTCGGCAGGATCGCTCTTCTTGGCCGCAATCACGCAGCGGCCCAGCAAACGCCGGCATTCGGCAATCCAAGCTTGCGTGCCGCCGGGCATTTCTCGGTAGTTCTTGGAGTTGACGGCGAAGCTCTCGTAGTAGTCACCCGCAAGGCTTGCCTTTTCAAATTCCTTCACTTGAGCGAGAAGCCCCAAGCCGTTACCGGGATTCGATTTAAGGCTCTTCACGTCGAAGTATTGTCCCGCGAGTTTAGCCAGTTTGGATGGCGGCAGCAAGGCTATGGCTTCCTCAAGCATGAAGTAGACGTGCTTATTCCCGAGTCTTCGAATGGCCGTTCGTAGTTTTTCACGGCCGATAGTCATTGTTCGTTGCAATCTATGATTATCCTCAAACTGATCAAGGATGGCTGCAGCGTTGGAGGATGTGTTGCCAACCGTTTCGGACAGTTACAGCCTTTGCAAGAATATCAGCCAGTTCGGTTTGATCGAGACCATCCCCTGCTGGAATCCATTTTGCCGCATAGTCGGTGTGAAGGCGTTTTCTGTCGGCCGGATTCCTGGCCTGTTCCAGTATTCTGCTGTAGACCTCGCAGGCGTAGGCAAAGAGTTCTCTCTTTTTGAAAGCGATTGGGAGCAGAAACTCTCGCGCGCGAGTGTGGCGCAGACCCTCCCGATTGCGCTTCCAGTTGTGGAAGACATGCGCGGCTTCGTGCACCACGTAGTCCGCAAAGGGATTTTTCTCCTGGAAGTAAGCCATGGAAACAAAAAACGTTGTTTCCTCACTCAGACCGACAAGGCGCACTGGTTTACCGTCCAAGCCAGGAAGGTCAAGACTGCCGAGGTACAGGTTGGCGACCTGCCATGCGGTCTCCATCCAAGTCATTCCGGCAAGAATCTGCCCGATACTGCCAGGGGTGAGGAACACGAGCGACTTGTCAAACAGCCTGAACACAGTCCGTTGTTCCTTTCGCGGGAAAAGGCCACGCACCATCGAACCCACCTTACCGAGCGTGAATTGCGATGGATTGAAGCCAGGAGGTAGCGGCGGTAAATATCGACCTTTCGCACGACGGCGGACCTCAGTAACCAGGGCCTGTTTCAACGCATGTTCGCCCTTGCGCGCTTTGACGATCAGGTCGCCGCCAGGCCACGCGCTATAAAGCGCATCATATTCTCCGCTTGCGAGGAATCGTCGAACTTCCTGCGCTGGCGTCATGCGGCGCCCCCGTTCGCGCCATGAAGGATATTGGAGATTTCTTCTCTTCGCAGGGCCTTGCGCTCGGCCTTCTTGCGCTTTCCGTCCTCAATGATCCGTTCAAGCGGCCGGGTATCAGCCGGCTGACTCCTGCCAAACCGTTTTCTGTAAAGTTCGGCGATAAATTCGGCCAATGGCGCCTTCCAGGTCTCCTGCCTGTGATTCGCGAGACGCCCGAATTTCTTAGGATTAAGGCCGAGTTCTCGCGCCATCTGAATGTGGGCATGAGACAAATGGAATTTATTTCGCGCTTCCACCCACGGTTGATACTTAGAGGATAAGTTCATTTTTCCTATCAAAATTTGTGCGTTTTTATTTGAAATTCCTCAATATATTCTTTCATCATGTGAAACAAAATCCCCGTTCTATGCCAAGGTCAATGACATCGGGCAGCCGGGGTCACTGGGACCGATATTTCCAAATTCGTGCAATGCTATGGCCCGGCAACCTCCACATCTCGGTTTGTGTGTACACATGTCGCATGGACCGATCAGTCTGCTGCGCCAACTCCGATCTGATATCTCCAAAAACAAATTCCAGATATCCGGAAACGGTGTTTCGGTAACGTTGCCAATTCTGAATTCGCTTCGGCAAAGATGCGAGCAGGGATAGACGTCTCCGTCCGAAATGATTTTGGCCATTCCGAAACCAGCAGTTTAAGTGTAACTAATATATCTTGTGGCTTCATTGACATAGAGATACGCTATTCGCGAATAGCGAATAAGGTAAGTAAAAAAGTGAAAATAATTCAACCCCTAAAACGGAAAAAAGCAAGTTTGCCGACTGCACGAAAAACAAGAAAAGCTATATTTGTCAAGCGTTTTGTGGATCGGGGCGGTGGGATTTGAACCCACGACTTCCAGCGCCCAAGGCTGGCGCGCTGCCAGGCTGCGCTACACCCCGAAATAAATACAGATATACAATTTCTTGCGGCAGATAATACACTCGCCCCTGTTTGCTTTGCAAGACTCTTCTGATAACGTAAGGGGATTGTATTTAGCGTCCGTTTTAATATTTACGACACACCGTCAGATTCAGCTTGAACAAAGCGATAAATCATGCGATTTTGTTGTCCAAAAGGACGGCATAATGAATATTATTACGCGGGACAATTTTCCGCAAGGACCCGAGGCGCGCATTCGCTTGATGGGCGACATATGGGCGGCGCGGGAATTTGAACGCCATCTGCTGACACTTTGCGACCGCATCGGGGTTAGGTTCACAGGCAGCCGCGGCGAAAAGACGGCAGCCGGTTATATCCTGGACCAATTCCGGTCATATAACCTTGACAAGGCACACAAGGAAAAATTCACCTGTTTTACCTGGAAACACGGCCCCGCGTTCCTGGAACTTAAACCGGACAAACAAAGGCTGCAAATTACGGCGATCGGGTTTACGCCCTCCACGCCCCGCGGGGGAATAAACGCGGCATTAGCGGTGGTGAACTCGTTCCGGACGCTGGCCACCCTCAAAAATCAACGGGCGTTGGCCGGCAAAATCGCGCTGGTTATACCGGAAGAAGGCGGACGCGACATCTCCGAACATTCGTCTATCATCGTGCGGCGGGCGGCGCGGGCCGGCGCCAGGGCCGTGATAATCGCCACGCCGGTTCTAAAGTCCGACAGCGCCGCCAACCCGCCCATTCCGGCCGCCGGAATTGCACGGGAAGACGCATTACGTCTGGCGCGTCTGGCGCGCGATTCCGGCAGGCTGGAAGTCAGGATGTTCCTGAAGAACAATCCTAAAAAACAAGCCGTCACCTGCAACGTCATCGGGGAAATCAGGGGGGTGAAGCGGCCGAATGAAATCATCCTGGTGGCGGCCCATTACGACACAAAGGACAATACCGTCGGCGCGGCCGACGATGCGTCCGGCACGGCGGCGGTCATGGAGTTGGCGCGCGTATTTTCAAAATACTACCGGGGCAAGCTGGCGCGGACCATCCGGTTCGTTTGTTTTACGGGCGAAGAGCTCGGCCTGGCCGGGTCAAACGCTTACGTCAAGAAACACGCGCGCGAAATGCGCAACATTGTCATGATGTTCAACCTTGATCCGGCAAACTCAACCAATTACTGGGTGGGAGGATTTGCGGAAACGCTGCGCTGGCTGAAAGAAACGGCAAAAACGGCGGGATGGCAGAACAGGGCCCAACACTACGTGGCCTACAACACCGATTGTTTCCCCTTTTTATTGAAGGGTGTTCCCGCGGTCTGGATGATGTCGCGCGAACGCCGGGGATGGCTGTTTGATCCCGCCCAACTGACTTATGGACACACCCGGCGCGACACGCCGGACAAAGTGGATATATTTGACGCAAAGGAAGCAATCATGGTTGTCGCCGATACGTGTTTGCGGCTGGATGCCGCCCGGCACAGGCCGGACCATCATCACAGCGCACGCGAAGTCCGGCAATGGCTGAGCCGCGATCCAATCCTTGAGGAAAGGCTGAAAACCGGCGGATTATGGCCCGCAGCGCAAACTCCCGCCGTTCTTTTATGAGACTTTGCCATGGATAAAATTATTTTATTGGAAGCTGAAAGCTTTGAAGATTCAGGCGGGTGGATCGTTGACCAGCAGTTCATGGACCAGATGGGTTCGCCATACCTCATGGCGCATGGCTTGGGCTTGCCGGTAAAGGACGCCCTCACCACCGTTCAATTTCCAGCCGCCGGTATTTACCGCGTCTGGGTCCGCACAAAGGACTGGGCTGCGTCTCTCGGCGCTTCCGGAGCGCCCGGCCGCTTCCAGCTTGCGATTGACGGGCGCCGGCTTCCGGCCGTCTTCGGCGCCGAAGGCGCGCAATGGCGCTGGCAGGACGGCGGCACAGTGGAAATTGCCGCGCGCAAAACCTTAATCGCCCTGCATGATTTAACCGGGTTTAACGGACGCTGTGACGCCATTGTTTTTTCAAAAGACCCCGACTTCCGTCCGCCGGAAAGCGGGCCGGAACTGGCAAAATTCCGACGCTCCGCCGCGGTTTTGCCGGCCGCGCCGGAAGAAGCGGGAGAATTTGACCTGGTTGTGGCCGGCGGAGGGATTGCCGGAATCTGCGCGGCGCTTTCCGCGGCCCGCCGCGGATTGAAAGTCGCCCTGGTTCATGACCGCCCTGTTCTGGGCGGAAACAACAGCTCCGAAGTCAGAGTCGGGCTTTCCGGAGAAATCAACCTGCCCCCCTACCCGTCCCTGGGCAACATCGTAAAGGAAATTGCCCCCGTCGGATATTATGACTTCATTGCGGCCGAACAAAATCCAACCGCCCCGGAAAGCCGCCGCATTCTGAAACTGGACCCGGCAAAACGCATCCATAACGCCGGGCCGGCGGAAAATTACGAGGATGAAAAAAAACTGCTGGCCGTTCAAGCGGAGGAGCACATCAGGCTTTTCCTCAACTGCCACGTAACGGCAGTTAAAATGAACGGGGACGAAATCACCGCCGTCACGGCCGCGGATATCAGGACGGGGCGCGAACAGCTGATCAAACCCAGGCTGGCGGCCGATTGCACCGGCGACGGCGCGCTCGGAGCGCTGGCCGGCGCCGATTTCCGCGTCGGACGGGAAAACCGCGCCGAGACCGGCGAAGAGCTGGCGCCGGAAAAAACGGACAGGCTCGTCATGGGAACTTCCGTGCAATGGTATGCCGGCCTCCGGCCGGAACCGGTATCTTTCCCGGAATGCCCATGGGCGCTTCCCTTCACCGAGGAAACCTGCCAACACGCTCTCCGGGGCGACTGGAACTGGGAAAGCGGCATCGGCGCCGACCAGATCGCGGATTTTGAAAAAATACGCGACCATTCGTTCCGCGCTATTTTCGGCAACTGGGACTTTTTAAAAAACCGCTCCAGGAGAAAGGACGAATACGCCCGCCATGCCCTGGCCTGGGCGGCCTGTATCGGCGGCAAGCGCGAGTCGCGGCGTCTGCAGGGCGACATCGTGCTTTGCCAGCAGGATATTGAAAGCAGGAAACCATTTCCGGACGCCTGCGTAACCTGCACCTGGCCATTTGACCTGCATTATCCCGATCCCGAAAACCAACGCCATTTGCCCGGGCAAGAATTTCTCGCCATATCGGAAAGCAAGCCGATCAAGCCCTACGCGATCCCTTACCGCTGTTTATATTCAAGGAACATCCGCAACCTTTTCATGGCCGGACGCAACATCAGCGTAACGCACGCGGCGCTCGGCACGGTGCGGGTCCAGAAAACAACCGGCATGATGGGCGAGGTCGTCGGCATGGCCGCCGCGCTCTGCCGGAAGCATGATGTTTTCCCGCGGGCAGTCTACGAAACGCATTTATCCGAATTGACGGCCATGATGAAACGCGGGTGAAAAACATTGAACCGCAGGAGCGGCAACTGTATTTGATAGATGTAGGAGCCGCATCCCCATGCGGCGATTCCGGACGAACCGCATCCCCATGCGGCGATTCCAAACACCAGATGCATCGCCGAACAGGGGTTCGGCTCCTACCCACGATTTTGCGCTCTTTTGCGGCAAGTTTGAAATTCCTATGCATTTAATCAGGCCGGCTGCCGCGCGCAACTTCTCCCGTGCATGAAAGAACCCCGGGCACACTTTATAAACTGCGCCCACATCTCTTTGCAATACCTCGCCGGGATTAACCATGTTGCACGGTTTTCGCGCAATATGCGGGCAAAACAAGACCGGCGGAACGCCAGTCGGAAAAGTTTTGGACGGCGGCCTGCCGCCTCAGACCAGCTCTTCGGCGCCGGGCACTTCCGGCCGCGGCAGGACAATGTCGCCGGCCGGCTGACGGAGCTCAATAACCCTCATCGCTTTCCATTTGCCCTGCCGGAAACGCCACCAGAACGCAACGGCCAGCACACAGACGTAGAGCGTGCCAAAAGTCCAGACCGTGTAAAGGCCGGCCCCGAACACAATCACGGCCAGAGTTATCGGCAAAATCATCAGGCCGACCGAAAGCACGGCGATGGTCCAGCCGATGAAAGCCGTGTCCCCCGCCCCTTTAAGGGCGCCGGAATAAATGACATTCAAGCCGTCCACCAGGGAATAAAACGCCACAAAACGCAGGAGAATGACCGCCATGGACTGCACGGCCGCATCGGCCGCCGGGTCCCCGGAGGGCGAGCGGAATATTCCGCAAAGCGGTTCCGGAAACAAAACGAACAATAAGGCCACCAGCCACATGTAAATCATGGTCAGCAAAAGCGAGCTGTTGGTCGCGGTTATGGCTTCCGCTGGCCGGCCGCGGCCGAGCGCCTGGCCGACGAGCGAACTGGCGGCGATGGAAAAACCGATCATCGGCATGAAGGCCAGAGAATTGATCGCAAAGGCAATGTTGGTCGCCGCCAGTTCGTCGCGCCCGATGCGCCCCACCACCATCAGGAAAAAAGTAAAGGCAAAGATGTCCACAAAAAACTGGAGGCCGGCCGGCGCCCCGTATTTTACGAGCCTGCCGAAAAGATTTTTATCAAACGCCCTTTGCCGCCGCATGCCGAACAGCCGGTCGTTTTTCCGGCTGAAAACCAACAGGATAAAAAGCGCCGTCATAAGAACGTGGCTCAGCACCGTGGCAACGGCGGCGCCCGTAATACCCATCTCCGGGAAACCGGCCGCACCGTAAATCAGGCAATAGTCCAGGGGAATATTAATCAAGACCCCGGCCAGATTGATGAACATGATGGGACGGGTCAGCCCCTGGCCGGAATAAAAGCAAGCCAGCGCATCATGCAGCAGCGCGAAAAACGCGCCCTGCATGAGAATCCGGAAATATACATTCTCCTGCAGACGCACCTCCGCGGGGTGACCCGCCCAGCGAAAAAAAGTATCGCCAAAAAACGACACCCCCGCCAGCAAAACGCCTGACAAAGCCGCAAAATAAACGGCCTGCCAGATTGAACGCGCCACCTGTTCCTTCCGGCCGGAACCGGTCGCCTGGGCAACGAACGTGTTGGTGAAACCCACCACCCCCATGAAAAAACACGTGAACATAAAGGCCAGCAGACCCGCGGGCGTGGCAGCCGCGATGGCCTCCACCGAATAACGGCTTAAAAAGAGCCGGTCGGCAAAAAGCATGGCGGTATGCGACCCCATGCTGACCACCAGCGGCAGGCTGATGCGCATCACCTCCCGGCACCCGTTCGGACGGGTCCAGAGCATTGCTATTTTTTTCAACATTTTCATGGCAGCATGGTTTGATATCCGCTTTTTATGTTTGCGCTAGACGACGCTCTGCAGTCTCATCGCCGCCGCGGCGCAAGCCACGATCGCGCCTCCCGTAACGCCGGAAGAACAGAATACGGACGCCACGCCGCTCCGATGTGATTCGCGGCCGGAGCGCAGCGCGACGCGGCGGTTAAAGGCCGAACCGGCCTGCCATGAGCGCCTTCCCGATGACTGGCGCCAAGACGCGCGCAATCCTCAGGAACCCCAGGTCGGTTGCATGCGTGCCGTCCACAGTCGCTTCGCCGTCCCCGCCGAAAAGATTTTTCCCGGGCACATAATGCAGTCCCTTTACGCCGCCTTTCAGAAGGCGTTTGTAAGCGGCGACCAACGCGATATTTTTTTTCGTATACTTAAAGCGCACAACCGGCAGAAAGGCGGCCGCCTGATATTCAATGTTTGCAATCAGAATAATGGGAGTCCGCGGACGCGCCCGGCGTATTTTTTGCACGAGCTGCCCGGTGCGTTCCGCGATTAATTCCGGAGAAAGATTTGGGCAGCAATCAATAACATAAACCGCCGGATCAAGTTCGCATAACAAATCAACGACCGGCGGATCCATGCGCCCGTTGCCGGAAAAACCGAGGTTAATCGTCGGCCGGTCCAGAAAACGCCCGATTATGGCCGGATAGGCCATACCCGGCCGGGAAGCGCATCCGCCCTGGGTAATGGAGGTGCCGTAGAATAAAATCGACCGCGTCCGGACAGACGGACGGGCCGGGGCGGCAAATATTTTCGCCCGGCGCGGGACGCCGATTTTAAGCGATTTTACTCCGTTGTAGAGCGGCAGGTAAAGCAAAAACTCATGCCGGCCGGGCGGAATGCCGGCCGCGATCACGGCTTCGTTTATTTGCATCTCCGGCCGGCCGCTTCCCGCCCAGCGCCAACGTTGTTTGGCACCGCCTGACCAACGCACGTACAGATCAACCCCGCTGACCCCGGTCGCGGGCATGTGGGGCATGGCAAGTTTGCCTGAAGTCAGTTCCCAACGGCAATAAATGTCAGATGCGTTCGCAATAAAGCGGACTGCCATCCCGGCCGAATGCCGGCTTAAATCCCAGACGGGACCGGGCACGGCCGGCCGGGCGCGGGCCGGAAAACGGTCGTAAGACGCGGCGGTATCTTTCCAGCCCCGCCCCTCAACACAAAGCTCCCGGGCATCCATTCGGCAAATGACCGGATTTTTTTTATCCGCCTTTGTTTTGGTTCCTGATGGCATAAATTCGCCCCTTTCCAAAAAGTTTGTCGCGTTATTCGCGGCTGAATGCAAGTACAGAAAAATATACTCCCTTTGTCAACCAGAAAGCGGCAAAATTGCGGCTCATCATGAAGAGGCCGGCGGGCGAGATCGCGCCGGGGGCGCTTTGTGGCGCGAGATGATCCGCGCGGCGCATAAGACCACGCCAATATCACAAAAACACCCGCGAGAATGAGGTTGCCTTCAACCGCTATAAGGTCTTGACATCCGTTGTTTATGCTGGCAAAAAGACACTTGCGGCAACAAATCAATTCAGCGGCGGAAAATGAGATTAAAACAAGCGGAGGATAAAAAAAATGTCTGAAGCACCCTGTGAAATACATCCGGTACACGCGGCCCTGGCGCACCGGACGACGGAACGCACGCCCTTGTTTGAAATCTTTCAACCATTCCACCCCATTCACTGGAAAATATGCGGCCGCACCGTCGCCACCGACATGGCCATGGCCTGGGACGCCATGGCGGAGGGCATTTCCCGTGAAGAGCTGGCGAAGGCCCAGATCAAGGCGGAATACGCCGTTAGAAAATTTTTCGGCCTGGATATGGTGCGGTTAAACCACGCTATCGGCCGGGAACACGCCCGGCCGGTCAAAACCGGCAAAAACAAATGGAAAATGGAAGGAGCCGCATATCACCTTAACGAGCGCACTTTCATGGTTGAGCCCGAAAATCCGGCCGAAGCCATGAGCGACAGCCAGAAAACATCCGAAGAAGAAACAAAACGCCTCGTGGAAACATGGGACGGAAAAGCGCCGGACGATTCCGGGGAACCTGACCCGATTTTGGCCGGAGTCCAAAAGCTGGCGCGGCGCGACGGCCTTGACTGGGTTTACATGGCGGAAATCGGCGCCGGAACAGGCGTGGCCGCCTATCCGCCGTTCATGCTGATGTGGCTGATTGAAGAGCCGGAACTGCTCCGGCGCTGGATTGAAATGAAAAAGACGGCCGCTTTTGCCGCCACAAAGCGCGCCATTAAAGCCGGCTGTTCCGTGGTGGCCATGGGCGGCGATGTCAGCTGCGACAAGGGCCCTTTCATCTCGCCGGCTCATTATCATGAATTCATCCTGCCCGTCATCCAGGAACACGTAAACCTGATTCACTCGCTCGGCGCCAAGGCGGTTTACACTTCCGACGGCAATCACTGGCCGATCAAGGAAGATTTTTTCTTCACCTCCGGCATTGACGGCTATAAGGAAGTGGACAAGGCCGCCGGTATGACCTGGCCCCGGTTGATACAAGAAGGCGTCGCCGACCGGATTTGCGTCATCGGCAATATTGACGCACGCCATACGCTTTGCCATGGAACGCCGTCAGAAGTGCACGCGGAAGTGCATGAATGCCTGACATACGGACGCCGGGCCAAAGGCGGCCATATCCTGCACGCCAGTCATTCCGTGCATGAGGACGTCAAAACTGAAAATTATTTCGCCGCGGTCAACGCCTACCGCGCATATTTCGGCATGGAACCTTTGCCAAATTGACTGCTGGCAACCATTAACCATCCGATCTGACGCCACCGGCCGGCTATGGCAATGGATAATCAAAGCGGGCGGCAAGCAAATTCAAAATTAGATTTTGAATTTGCTTGATAAAAAACGGCGGGGTGATAGCCTTTTGCCATGAAACATAAGTACTATCACCGGGCTATCGAACCGTTGATTCTGAAATCGTTGAAACATTTCCCCGCTCTTTTGGTCACCGGTCCCCGGCAATCCGGGAAATCCACTTTGCTGAAGGAGTTGCTCAAGACCTGTCGTTATACGAACCTTGATGATCCGATATCGCGCGCTTTGGCAAAAAAAGACCCGCATCTTTTTTTGGATACAAATCGGCCTCCGGTTATTATCGATGAAATTCAATATGCACCGGAATTGCTGTCATATGTTAAGATGGAAATAGACCGGCAGCGCGACCGCCCCGGACAATTTATACTGACCGGCTCGCAAGTATTTCCGATGATGCAGGGTGTATCTGAAACGCTTGCCGGACGGATTGCTGTTTTTCACTTATACCCATTTCATGTTGATGAACTGCAGGAAAAACGATGGCTGCAAAGCGCCGGCTTGGCGGAGCAGATTGTCCGCGGATTTTATCCTGAACTCATCGTCAATAAAAGTATCGATTGGAACCGCTGGTTTGCGTCTTATATTGCCACATATCTTGAACGCGACGTCAGGAATATCAAAAAAATAGGCGATCTCACTAAATTTCAGACCTTTATCAGTCTGTTGGCTGCCCGGGCCGGAGGACTATTGAATCTTTCGGAAATTTCAAAAGAATGCGGTGTGACCCAGCCAACGGCAAAGGAATGGCTGACGATTCTGCAGTCCACATACATAGTGTATATTCTTCAACCCTGGCATCGGAATATAACCAAGCGCGTGGTTAAAACTCCCAAGTTGTATTTTGTTGACACGGGACTTCTGTGCTACCTGCTTGGAATTGACAATGCCGATCGGTTTCTCAAAAGCGCCGAGCGCGGAAATATCTTTGAAAATTTTGTCGTGATGGAAACCGTCAAACACATCTTGACCGTCAAACGGCGCGTCAATATTTTCTTCTATCGCACCGCGGCTGGAGTAGAAATGGATTTTTTGTTGGAAATCGGCGGCGATATCCACGCCAGCGAGATCAAGTTTTCAAAGACACCGGACATGGCCATGGCGTCCGCTTTGAAGCATGGTGTAAAAGATTTGTTTTATTCCACGGGAACGGTGCTCACGCTCCAGGACGCCCCTGTTCCGCTTTCGGAAAAAATAATTTCCGTGAATTGGCACGAAGGGCTGATGAAAATACTTGCGGAAATGGAGAAATGACGTCAAATCAAAACCGGTTGACAGGCTCTTACATTTGAGCGCCTGGATTACGGACGCCGGGCCAAAGGCGGCCATATCCTGCACGCCAGTCATTCCGTGCATGAGGACGTCAAAACTGAAAATTATTTCGCCGCGGTCAACGCCTACCGCGCATATTTCGGCATGGCGACTCTTTCAATTTGACCTGAACAACCGCACGACAAACGAGGTTACGCCGTTCAGCGATTTTTCAAGAACAAGTTCGCCGCGATGGGCCGCGACAATCTCCCGCGCGAGGCTCAATCCGAGGCCAATGCCGTCCACGGTTCTATCCCTTGATTTGCTGACGCGGTAGAATCGGTCAAAGATTTTTTCCTGGTCAGATAATGGAATTTCAGGGCCGGAATTGGAAACAACAAATTTCACCCGGGGGCCTTCCGCGCGCAGGACCAGCCTTATCCAGCCGCCTTTCCGGTTATATTTGACAGCATTGGCGATGAGGTTGTAGAGCGCCTGATTCATCAAGTCGGCGTCCGCCATGACTTTTAAGTCCGGCTCTATTTCCTTTTCAAGGGAAATATCAGATGCCAGAAGCGCGATGTCATCCGCCATTGTTTCCATGCTCGCCGGCTGCGAGCTTGACAATGATTCCACGAATTCCGCGACCATTTATCCCGAATCGGCATCGCTGAAAGCAGAAGTGACAAACATTATTGAATTCATCGCCGATGGCGGGAACAACAACTATAAATGGTCAATGAACAACGACCTCCTCGGGACGCTCTTCATAGCGACCTCCAACACTGCGTTTGCGCTTTACCAGAACGCCACCAACACCGGCGCCAACATCATCAGTGTCCGGGACAGCGGCGGAAAATCCGCCAACGCCAGAATCGTCCAGAAATAACCCGCCCCCGCCGCCCCGCCCCGACGGAAAAGAAACAAGGTGACGCATGGCGGCCCGAAAAAAAAAAAGGGGGGGGGGGGTAAAAAAATAATATTTTTATGTTGAAATTATTTTTATAGCATACTACATTTTAAGTGTTGACTATAAAAGGGAGATTTTGAGATGGCAAAAAAGGAATATTCGTTGCGCGAAAAAAAATACGCCCGCACAAAAATCACCCTGATGAAGGCCTTTCTCAGGCGGCTGCAGAAAGACCGTTTTGAAAAGATATCCGTGCGGGACGTGTGCCGGAGCGCCGAGGTCTCCGAGGGCACGTTTTTTAATTATTTTCCGCAGAAAATAGACGTCATCACCTACTACGTCGGCCTGATGGCCGTTATGTTCATCTGGAAAGCGCGGAAAAGAGCCTTCCGCGGCCGATACATCGCGCTCTTGAACGCCTTTTTTGAAGAACTGGCGGACGCCGTCGCCGGGATCAATATCACCTACGAGCTCATTTCCATCATGGTGGTCCAGCATGAAAAACCGAAGGCTGCCCGCATTTCCAACATTGAAAAACGCCTGTTTTTCCCGCATTTGGACGGCATAGAAAACATTCACCCCCTTATGATGGATGAATTTTTCAGGGAATGCCTGGAGCTCGCGCGGGAAAACGGCGAACTTCCCCGGCAGGTCAACATTGACGACGCGCTGGTGTCCCTGATGACGATCATGGCCGGCACCATGATCGCGGTTAAATTCAGCAATATCAAGAATATAAAAGGCCATTACCGGCGCCAGCTGCAGACTTTATGGAGAGAATTGGGATCAATCAAAAAAAAGGATCAACATGAATGCGCGCAAATTCGCTGAAAAAACCGCCGGCGGGCTGGCCGTCCTTATCGTCGCGCTGATGCCGGCCGGCTGCGGCAACAGGCAGACGGGCGGCCAAATGCCGACGCCCGAAGTGGCCGTGGCAACCATCCGGCCGGAACGTTTGACGCTTACCACGGAACTGGCCGGACGCGCCTCCGCATTTCTGGTGGCTGAAGTGCGGCCGCAGGTCGGCGGAATCATCCAGAAACGCCTCTTTGAGGAAGGCGCGGAAGTCAAGGAGGGCGACCTGCTCTACCAGATTGATCCGGACGTCTACCAAGCTATTTGCGACGGCGCCGCAGCAACGCTGGCGCGGGCCGAGGCCAATTTGACCGCGCTCCGCGCCAGGGTTGAGCGTTACAAGGAGCTGATCGCCATCAACGCCGTCAGCCGGCAGAATTACGACGACGCCTTCGCCGCCTTGAAACAGGCCGAAGCCGAAATCGCGGTCAACAAGGCGGCGGTTGAATCCGCCCGCATCAATCTGGACTATACGCGCGTTACCGCGCCCATATCCGGCCGCATTGGAAAGTCATCCGTAACCATCGGCGCGCTGGTTACCGCGCATCAGCCCCTTGCGCTGGCCACCATTCAGCAGTTGGACCCCATTTATGTTGACCTGCTCCAATCCACCGCCGACGTTTTACGCTTGCAGCGCAGTCTGGCCGACGGCCGCCTCAAGCACGACACCGAGGGACAAAACAAGGTCAAAATCATCATGGAAGACGGCCTGATGTATCCCCTGGAAGGAACGCTGCAGTTCCGCGACGTTACCGTGGATCCCGCGAGCGGGGCGGTCATTCTGCGGATTGTCTTTCCCAACCCCGACAAAACGCTTCTGCCGGGCATGTTCGTCCGGGC